>CBFGYO010000012.1:0-43342 GCA_965652975.1 uncultured Chitinophagaceae bacterium
GGGATTTACAGATTAAAATGGATTCCAGTCATTTCTTCAGTAAGCTTCCATAGTTTTTTGGCGTTGGCTTCATCAACTGAATAAGGCTTCACGCCTTCAGTTGGTGTCTCAGCTGAAGCTATTTTAGCAATATCCCCGTCTTCGCAATACACACCGCCAATATTGCTGAGCAAAGGGCTTGTAGCACACCAAACAGTAGTAGCAGCTCCTTGCTGTACACTCTTCATTGATGCAGCTACTTCCGGAAGAAGATTGCCGTCGGCATCACAAAAACCCATTTGTTGAAATAACTCAAGAGATGCATTTCTGCCGAGTTCAGTACCAGCGATTGAACCAGGATGGAGAGAATAGACCCTTACATTTGACGATTGAGCCCGGTTGTCCAGTTCAAGTGAAAACAGGTTGACTGCTGTTTTAGATTGTCCATAACCTTGCAATGTTTCATATTCCCTGTTTAGAAAATTGGGGTCATCAAAATTGAAGGGAGCAAACTGATGTCCCTGAGAGGAAACATTTACCACCCGTGCACCATCTGCTTTTTTTAATGCAGCCCATAATCTTGCAGTTAGCTGAAACTGTGCGAAATAATTTGTTGCCAACTGCGATTCAAAACCCCGGTTGTCTCTGCGAAGGGGCACCCACATAATGCCTGCATTATTGATGAGAATGTGTAAAGGCCTTTTTGAAGCAAGAAATTTTTGGGCAAATACATCAATAGAATCAGGATTCATTAAATCCATTTCTTCTATCTCTACGTTTGCAATTCCCTGTAAATTTTTCTTTGCTTTCTCTATGTCTCGTGCTGGTACGATGACAGTTGCTCCTGCGGATGCCAGTATTTTGGTTGTTTCCAAACCGATACCGGTATTGCCGCCTGTTACGATAACTATTTTTCCTGTAAGGTCAATGCCTTTGATTACATCGCTTGCTGTGGATGTTGCATTAAAACCTGAACCTATTGGTTTCTGTAATGCTCCCTGGTAATTGTTTTGTTCCATTTTTAATTTGTTTTTGTTGGAACAAAACTATTGCAGCAATTAAGGGGCGGCTTTGTTTAAAAGACCGAATTTGTTTTGTTTAAAGGGCCGGTGAAGCAGTTAAAAAAAGTGGCTTCAAGGGTCGAAGACTCGAACCAAATTCTGTAAGATTTGAAGGAAATTGAGTGTCTTACCAGATAATGACAGGCATTAATGAGTATTAAAAAGTTCGAGGTTCTCACTGTCTATCGGATGAATTTACCAGGTTCATACAGCTATACCCGGAAATGGAAGCCCTCGGCATTTTAGTTGCTGATCAAAAGTTTATAAAGGATTGATTAATTTAGACATAGATGGGTCGGTTCGATAGCCGTCCGGTCCGCAGAAAATTCAAAAAGCAGTTATAACAGATGATTCCCATCTTATAACTGCTTTTTTCATTTTCAAACTTTTTTTAACATTCTCCGGTCTCACTTTTCTCCTTCAGCATTTTCCAAGCAATAAATATCAATATCCAATTCAATACCCAGGTTTCCTAAGATTTTGAGTTTCTCCTTATCAATATGAAATCCTGGATTGTAACCATCATAAGAGTATTGAACTATCGAGAACTCGGCCTGACAGATTAAGGTTACAAGCTTTAATTTTTCTTCCCCTGGTTTAATAACGGTATTGAAAAAATCGTCAATTAAAATGTTTACCCAATCATTTGTAATCGTCGTTACCCGATATTCCCAATAATTGTAAGGCCAAATTTTTTCAATGTTATTATCTGGAGGACCCTGAAAATATTTTTGCCCTTTCAACGCTGTTTCCGTCGGGTTGAGGCCAAGTTCTTTTGTTAGCTCATCAGGTGTGAGAGCAAAATCAAAGAACCTTAGTGCTATATTGTTCACGTTTGTCTTACTCATACAATTTACATATTGAGGTTTCATTTTTAACCGGGCGCTTATCACTATGCGTTATCCAGGCGGGTATTTAATAAAGATATACCGGCCAATGTATATTTTAAAACTCATTAAGGCACTCTAAAGGACTCAGAATTTTTCACTTATGATCATAACCAGGAAAAATTAAGAGCTGGTGGCGGAAAGTGAGATCGAAAAGTGTCGTAAAAATTGGGAGAATAACAGCCACTCCCGACGAACCACCGTTCCCGAAAATCTTTGGGGATGGAATAGCCACTATGAATTTGATTATGAATAGGCATTTAAACATTGGCATCAAGGTCAACACAATCCGTACTGAGGTGATGGTCTTTGTTGCATACACCATGCCGGCACAAAAAAAAATCAATATGTATTCAATATAATGCAATGCGATATGAAAAGGACACAAACATTTTTATGCGTAATAATTTTTAGTTTGTTCATCACGTTTTTTTCGTCCTGCGGACAAAACACAACAAACGACTCTTCAAAAACAGACAGCACTACCCAAAAAGCAACGGCAGGTAAGATAGATGCCTCGTCATTAAGTGACCAGGATATTGCCGAAGCTTATATCTATTTACTGGGCCGGGAGTTGGTGTTGAAGCAGGAAAAAATTGATTTCGAGAAGGAAGGTTTTAAGTGGAACCAGATAATTAATCGTGAACCCGGGGGTGTAGCATGGGCTAATCCAAACCTGGACGTAGTTTATAGCGAAGCCTGGATTGCCGTGGATGAGAATACTCCGGTACTACTGGAAATACCCGAGATAAAAGGACGCTATTATACCTGGCATATGTTGAACGGCTGGGGTGAAACATTACTTAATATCAATGAAAGAACATTCCCTCAACATCCTTTTGGAAAGTTTGCAATATGCCTGAAGGGAAGCAATCCTAAAATTCCTGATGGTTACCTGCGTGTGGACATACCTTCCAAAACTTCACGTGTGCTCGCCCGCGTAGAACTGGGCGATGATCCGAAAGAAGCTGTCCGGCTGCAGCGGTTATTCAAACTGACAAAAACGGGAGAACCAAAAATTGAAGAACCTATTGCCGTGGAAATGTTTGAGGGAAAAAATCTGCCGGGTGCAGAAATATTTCAGAATGCTACTGCAAAAATCCAAAGCGACGAGGATATTAACGACAACATGAGTACGCTGCAGGAAAAAGCAAAAGCAGTAGAAACGCTGGTAAATTCGGGAGTTGAAGGAAAGACAAAGGTCGACAGCGCAATCAGGAGCAAGGGCATCCCTCTGCATTTTAAGACATTGCATGACCTGGGTGTAGCGAGGAATGGTTGGACAAGACCAAAGTCCGTTGGCAACTATAAAGATGACTACGCCGTAAGAACAGCAGTCAATTACGGCGGCATCTGGGCCAACAATATGGGAGAGGTGACCTACTTTATAAGTAATGGCAACGATGGTGGTGCTACTTTCACGCTCACATTTCCTAAAGATGCTTTGCCTGCAAGTAAGGCAAGTTACTTCTGGTCGATAATTGCTGTGGACGCTACAAAATTCCAGGTCCTTCCAAATCCCTTAAAACGATATTTATTAAATAAACAGTCAGGCGTGAAAAACAACCCCGATGGTTCGCTAACACTCGTATTCGGACCGAAACCATTACCTGGTTACCCGGAATCGAACTGGCTACCGACAATTGCAGGACAAGAATATAATTTGACATTTCGTCTCTACGGGGCGTCCAAAGATGTGACTGATGGGACTTATTTTCCTCCAGCCCTCCTTAAGAAAAACTAGAATGATTTGCGGGAAGGCATATTCCGACCCTGGGTATTGTAAATAAGTTTGAAAGAAAGCACTATGGCAGATGGTACTTTCTTTTCTATGGGTTTTACATATATCCTTCGTGAGATAAGTATCATGTAAGGTATTTAGAAGTATCGATCACACGTTAATATCGCCTATTTTTCAATCCCGGTTCTCTGTGAAAAACTGAACTTAAATGTGCATTGAATTTTATTCGCAGTGGAATAGAACCCGTCTCTGAAATTATTTCGTTTTCCAAACTGGTATTCGATCCCTAACAAAGCATTATCAACAATATAGTAGCGAAAGTTAATTAATGCATATTGCCCCTTTCGGAAAGCATCAGGTGATTGAAGATCCGCATTCTTGATCGTGAGCATGGAATAGCCAATGGAGCTTTTCAATTTTTCCGTCCATTCTACTTCTACAAAACTTAAAAAGCCCCATACCGGCAGGGCCTTACCCTTTACAGGCGACACAGAGTTTCCTGGATTGGACTGCAGCGCTACATCGGGTGATGGATCGGCGATATAGTTTTCGCAGCCCTCACCATATTCACCCTGCAACTTAAATTTCAAACGATTGCCGGCATTTATCACCGTACTTAAATTAACGCCCCACCCAAGGTCGTGTCCATTCAAATCATACATTGATGTATCAGCTACCTCATTCCATTCAAGATATTTTGCAATTGCAGCTATTTGGGTATGTCCCCATTTCCAGTTGCGCCGATAATGTGTAGCAAAGTTGGGTAGTGGTAAACGTGGTTTCACGTTGCTAATGTCTATACTGTTTGAATAGTCAGTTCCATCTGCGGTAGCGCCCGGTCTCTCCAATGCTACGGCAAATCGTTCTTTTTCCGAATACACAGGAGTATAACGGAGCTGTATGTTTAAAAAGAAAATACGTGAACTTGGTCCCCAGTAATCAAACGTTACAGGAAATACTTCTGTATCCATAAAAGTAGAAGGAGTTTGCCCTGCAATAAATTTTCCTAATTGTGCAAAGCCATTAACCAAATGAATGGTGGTTTGGCCCACGTCTTTTCCAAATCCGAACAGGTCAAAATCAAATTGTGTTTTTAGTTCACCCCATTTTGTGGGTGTACTGCTTCTAAATCCAAGTCTTGTTTGCCGTAGGCTTATAAAATAATTTCCCGATGTGCCGAATTCATTTTTATACTTCGGGAGCTTGGTTGGCCTCATCACATCAAACCAGTCTGGATCAATAGAATTGAAATTGTACCCCGCATCAGTTTGAATATAGCCGTAGATCTCGAAGCTGCTTTTATTGACTTGCGCAAAGGAAGATAAAGGGAACAGTATGATCAATGATCGAATAATAAGTCTGTTTGTAAACTTTATTCCACTGATCATTCGTTTTTTATTTGAGAACTTAAAGCATTGCGAGATTTTTCCAAAAACGTTCCAGGCTTTCATCACCACCAAAAAGCGTAGTGAAGATGGTGGAGTCGGCCAATAAAATATCACCGGCCCGCTCTTCGTTGGGCGGCATCCAGAGAAACATATTGAATTCCCTGTTGCCGGCATCGATAAAGGGATGAGGGTATCCCATATCGATCGGCTGGCGCGCCAGCACATGTATTAATTTTGGATCATCGGTTGTTACCGCATAATGCGGGAGATGCATGTGAAAATTAAAAGTGTTGACACCATTCAACCAGCCGCGCTTATCAAAATCCATTTGCTTTGATAGTGGAACCAATTGATTTTTGGTTCCTTTAATCGTGGCGGGACGCAATCCAAAACGATTCTCAACCGGAACGTTTAGTCCTTTCATCAGTGAACGGGTGTATTTGCCAAATCGTTGCTGCCTGGGCACCAGTGGATCTCCATGATGCAGGTACTCCTGTTGCCGTTGATCCAGGTTTTCTGAAGAGCCAACATCATGATGCGGTCCAAGAATTAAACAGGTACCTTCTCGTTTCAGGAATTCTTTTATCGCTTCAATTTCTTCGGGAGCCGCTTCCTGTTCTGTGATTAAATGGTCAAGACCAAATACCATTAGCGTGTCCGTATCCGCCAGGATTTGCTTATCAATTGGGAGACGTTGACCCGCCTGGTCAATTCGCTGGTAATCGTATACGGGTTGCCCGGTTACACTTTCAATTACTTCCTGGAACCTTACGATACTTAGATGAAACAGTTCAAGGGTGCCGGCAATACCTTGCAAAAACATTTTTTCGGAAAACTCAATTGATTCATACACGGGCCATAATACACGCCGTACTTCTGTAATGGTTGAAAAACGGTTGTCAAGTTCCGAAGGATCCCTGTTAGCTTCCCATGGGTAACTCCATGTCCAGTAAATGCTAAATCTTTTTTTGCCAGGTACGTAAGGACGGGGTTTCAATACCTGGTTATAAATGCGTGGTGAAGGATAACTCATTTCATTATTGTATTAAAATCCGAATCAAAATCATTTGAGCGCTGCCAGGTATTTCAATGCCCTGATCCCTGGCATAAAGAAATAGGCTCCGCCTGTGACAGTCGTAAACGCATTGAGTCCCTTCACTTTCTTTTTTATGGGTCTCTTTGGAATCGTCAATTCAAATCCTCCGTCAATACTTCCTGCAAATGGATCTTTTTCATTCAGCTCATGAAATTCAGGATCATTTGCCCAAATTGAAATCAGGAATTCAAACTGCCGGGCAATATCTGCACAGCCCCCAAAAACTGCAATACCACGGTTGGCGCCGTCTTCTGGAACATCCTCTGGAAGATGAGGTCCGAATGTTCCCCCTCTGCGAATAATCAGTCTCCTGTTCATGATCCGGGATACACGGTTGTCCCTCACATTCATTCTTCGAATATGTGAGCCCATGGGACATGCATAACCATGGGGATCCATTTTTTCATAATCGAAATTGTTATTTCTCTTATCGTCAAACCCAAGTTCACGGTCATCTTTATCAGGGCACAACACGAGTGGAGCGCCTGTTTTGCGCCAGCGTCCCATCAGTTTTGCTGCAACCAATTCCTGTTCCTCCTCCGTTTTGCCATTTGCTTTCAGGAAGTCCCGGAAAGCTCCCACATGTTCGCGCATTTTTCTGTACGCTAGAAAGCTTCCATTCTTTGATAGAATTTCCGGTTGTGGTGATTGAGGCATCAGCCCCGTTTCGTCAGGGTATCCCAGGAAAAATTCTCCAGGCTTGCTGGGCGGTGAGGAGCCGGGAGTCGCTTCAATTCCCATTCCTTCAATAACCGGCGTGGTTAACCGGTCACGATATCCAAAATGTTCATGCACATAATCGAATGGTGGAACCGGTTCGAGAAGCAGGGAAGAAAGTATTTCTACTTCATTAATCTCTTTGATGTATTCATCATGCTTTTTCATACATCGTTCGATTTCTTCCTTATCTCTCGCAAAAAGAATTATGACTGCATGAAGATCTTTGCTGGTAATGTTGTCTTCCCAGTTGTCCGGGTGATTGATGCCGGTATCACCAATTATCGCGGCGCGGGCAGCCATACCCTGCCGGAAGGGTTCGGGAAATGTGGCCAGTGAAGCTTCATCAACACCCAACTTACGAAGTCCTTCAAAAGTAAAAGCCAGGCTAACCCACCTCATGTCGGTCTCACTTGCCTTCATTACTGTTTTCGCGTTGCCAATGGTATCCACCAGGGCATTGAGCCATTTGCGTCCACCTTCTGCTGTACGAAAGGTTATAAAATTGTATCGCGCAACGGTAGCATGTGGACGCGTTAAAAGATAATGCTGGATATCTTCTAATTCGATCATAGGTTTTGTTTAAAATAGGGTTATTGCATTTGATCCAGCATGTCGGAGAATGCTGTTTTTAGTTTCAACGCTTTTTTTACTTCATCCGCAGAAACGTAAGGGTATTCACCATATTCAAGGAAGCTCGGACGCTGATGTTCACGGAAAAAAGTAATTACTGCATTTACATTGGTCCTCCAGTCGTCTGGCCATCCCTCCAGGTTGGTAAATACCGTTGTAATACCTGTACTGTTGAATAAGGCGATGGCGTCTTCGATATATTTATCAAAATCCGTATCGAATATGCCCTGGTACATAAAATGCAAACCCGAACCTACATCAAACAGTACCCAGCGCAGGAAATGTAGTTTAAGTGGCGCCAATACATTGGGACTACCTTTTACAGCTTCTTCAATAGTTTTACCATACTCCCGGATAGCAGTTTCCTGTCCCGGTTTCACCTTGGCAATAACTGTAAATCCATAGTTGGCGGGTGTTTGGGGAAACACAGGGCCGTAACGACCTTCTTCCTTTTTGAAAAAGCCTTCTTTTGGAAGGGCTAAAGCGGCTGGGGTGGACCACCCATTTTTTAAAGTAGCTTCCATAATTTTTTCCAGGTTTTATACTTGTAATGTCGCACGATATCAATTGAAATGGTATTCAATTATTTGATTACTTGCTCATAGTTATAATTAAAAGCAAAAGAGGTAAAGGGAATAAGTAAAACCAACTAAATGAACATGGATACTTGGGTAATTAAAGTATAAAAATCTTTAATAATTCTTACCGTGTCCTCTATTGGTTATGACGATAAGCGATAAATACGTACACTTTTCAACTGGTTCAGAAAGGAAAATAAGATCGTAGACGTAGATTCGAATTGCGTAGCTCACTCAACAAGCATAAACCCCTCAATAATGAATGTCAATGAGATAAAAGACAACCTGAATGTAAAGCAGGCAGTTCCTTTTTTCATGGTAGCGAATATGGAAAAATCACTTGATTTTTATCAGAATGGACTCGGCTTTGAACTGAAAACCAAATGGGAACCGAGAGGTACTATTGAATGGTGCTGGCTGCAACTTGATAACGTGGCTATCATGTTACAAAAATACCGAAACAGTCTACCGCCAGGGGCCAGGGGCCTTGGCGTAAGCATCGCTTTTATGTGTGATGATGCAATAAGCATTTATAAAAACATTCTTGCTCGCGGCCTTGCCCCGGCTGAACCTTTTGTAGGAAATGGACTGTGGGTAGTGGAGTTGAAAGACCCTGACGGGTATGCTATTTTTTTTGAAAGCCCCACGGAAGTAATGGAGGGAACACGATTTGCCCACTGGAACCGGGACGAAAAAAATAGGTAAAGTCGTTAACTTTAAGTGGCAGAAAAAAAATCGATTAATTTATCGATAAGTGTATGACAGTGTGGGGTTGACCAGGCAATTAACTTTGAATAATATAAATAACAATGGATAACGCGAGAGTATTTAAAATGTCATTTGCGAGTGTCTATCCGCATTATATTCTAAAAGCCGAAAAAAAAGGACGAACAAAAGCAGAGTTGGATACTGTTATTTGCTGGCTCACAGGATATGATCAAAAAAAATTGGACCAGCAAATAGCTAAGAAGGTAGATTTAGAAACCTTTTTCGCCCAGGCGCAATTGAACCCGAATGTTTCAAAAATTACAGGAGTCATTTGCGGGTATCGTGTCGAAGAAATCGAAGATAAACTCATGCAAAAGATCCGTTATATGGATAAGCTGGTGGATGAACTGGCCAAGGGAAAGGCAATGGAGAAGATTCTAAGGAAGTAACAGTTTAATAATGAATATTCCTGTTCAATTTTTCCTACTCCCACGGTTGACAGCGTGGGCTAATTAATTAATTAATTAATTTGATTTTGTGATTGCGTGTAATTTATCCGGATTAGTGATAGCACTACCGGGATCTGGATTAACCCACGGTTTTAACCGTGGGGGTATGGGTAGGAGTAAGTTTTTCCATTACCCACGGTTGAAACCGTAGCATAATTATCTAAATTGATTTTGTGATTGCTTGTATTCCATTCAGATTAGTATGGGCATTGCCGAATTTGGATTAACCCACGGTTTCAACCGTGGGGTGTTGAGTGAGTTTTTCCATTACACACGGAAACTCATTATTTTTCCTAAACATTCTTTACCTCCTGGCAGCCTTACTCATAATATCAAGGAGGCCATCCTTTGTTTTATCCAACGTGAGTTCCCAAAACATGATTCCCTTCAATCCATTTTGCCTGGCATATTCAGTTTTCAATCGCACAGAAGTGGAATCATCGAAAGTAGCGAAACGCTTTTTTGGTGCATTATAAGCGTAGGTCGCGCGTGTTGCTGAATCATGATGAAATACATAACCGCTATCCACACTTAAAATGGAGGGAAATACGCGGTGCGGGACAAAGCTCTTGAACCTGCCACCCTGGTATAGCCCGTTATTGACAGGTTCTACATTTTCCCATACCCTTGCATAAAATGCTGAACCGATCACCATCTTGTTTTCTGGCACACCCAGTGAATCCAGGTAACGTACTGCCCGGTCAACTGATTCTTTTGTAGCACCTGAAGAGTAAAGTGGTGTATGGTGACCCGTAACTGTGCTGAATCCACTTACCAGGTCGTAACTCATAATGTTGACCATGTCCAGGAGTGGCATCACGTTTTTCCATTCAATAGATTCGGCAAGGAATTTTTCAAATCCGCCTGCGGCAAAGGTGATCAGTTTCCCTTCACCCAATGTGCTCCTGAGTTCCTTAACAAGACTGGTAAAATTTTGTTTGTCAGCCGGATTAAAAGCATGGCCGGGATAACCTTCGATAGCAGGGTATTCCCAATCGAGATCGATTCCATCGGCATTAAAATAATTGAGCAATTCCATAGTGGACCGGGCAAATTCTTTTCGCGCGCTATCCGATGCAAAAACTGGAGAACAAAACTCACAGCCGCCCCAACCCCCAAGGGAGAGCATCACTTTCAGGTTACTATGGTTTTTCTTGAGCGATACAAGTTTTTGAATGGTGGCCGTATCTCCGGCATTATCGATGGAAAGCCTGTTGCCTTTGAGGTGACCGAAACTGAAAATGATATGCGTAAGTTTTTCAACAGGGAAGCTATCGACAAGGCTTGCACTACCTGAGTAATAGGCGATGATGGCAAAATCATCTGGGACTGGGGGTGTTGCTGTTTTTTCTTTTGACCTGCAGGCCGCGAGCAAGATACCAACAGTGGTAAATAGAAGGATGGACCTCATATTGTTTTAATAATCAAGTGCAAAGTTTCAGGTTATTGTAATGGGAATTGGAGAGGTTTTTATTGGTGTACCTGGTCACGTGAAAGGAGAGGGTTATATGGTCACGCAGGACACGAAGAATGCACAAAGTTCACAACGTAGTGTGCGTAGTGTATTCTTTGTGGCCGTTGTGTTCCGATATGCTTCCAGGATTGTAAACCGTTGGATGGCTTAAAAACACGAAGATTAAAAAGTTACAAGGTTCATTTAACCTATTCCAATAAGTCAATGCTAGAGATATCTCAACGATTTGCACCTAATTTATTTTGAAAGCAATTTCTTAACTTACAGTAACACTATTTTTATATTTTTTCTAAAACATACAGCTATGAAAAAATTCATTTTACTGTGTTTAGCGGCTACAATGAGTTTCATATCCCAACCAGTTTTTTCGCAAGAAAAAAGTGATACAGCCATGCTGGGTCTTGCAGGAGATAACCTGGATCTGTATGCAGTGTTGTCGATCTTTCAAAAATCTAAAACCATAGAAGAGTTTGAAAAATCTCTTAATGATGAGAAAAATAAAATTAATAACCTTGACTTAAACCTTGACAAAAAAGTAGATTTTATAAAAGTTGTTACAAAGAAAGATGGCGATTCGTATATGTTTATATTGAGAGTTGATGTCAACAAAAATGAATCACAGGATGTTGCGGTTATTCTATTAGATAAAGATAAAAACAAGAAGATTTCATTACAGATAGTTGGTGATGAAGAGTTGTATGGAAAGGATTATGTAATAGAGCCTAAAGGGAATTCGTCCGTGACGGCTAATCCTGGTTATACTGGCGACAATCCTGTAACCGTTAACGTGCCGGCTACAACCACCGTAGTGGTTGAAACCGCGCCGATCGTGCAGTATGTATATTCGCCGGCTTATGTGCCGTATGTGCCACCATATTATTATGGATACTATCCTCCTTATTTTGCTTTTGCAACCTGTATAGCCGTGGGTATCTATCGTTCCAATCATTGGGGATACCATGGTGGATATTATGGCGGGCATTATGGAGGAGGTAATACTGTAATTATTAATAACAATAACAACTTTAATAATTACAATAATAATAAAATGCGATCCACTACTGTGTCGGACAACAGGGCAAGGGGTAATTATGGTAATGGGTCAATTGATCGGGGAAACAGGGGGTCTTCTGCATCTACACGTCCGTCCAATGCCGGATTGGACCGATCGGCGGGAAGAAATAATTCACCATCTACCCGTCCTTCAACGGGCACGTCGAATCGTGGATCGGCAGGAGGGCCGTCGGCATCAACACGTCCATCCACAGGCACATCTGATCGTGGTTCGGTAGGAGGAGGAGCATCGGCATCCACCCGTCCGTCCGCAGGTACTTCTGATCGTGTAGGTGGAGCATCGCCATCAACCCGTCAATCCGCGGGGGCATCTAATCGGTCGTCTAATTATTCTTCACCTTCAATGAGTGGAGGTGGCCGCACACGCAGCAGTTATGGTGGTGGAGGCGGTGGAATGAGAGGCGGTGGAGGTGGAGGCAGAAGAAGGTAATTACGTTGTATTCGATAGATATTGTAATAAATAAAAACGGTTGGATGAATACTATTCGCCCAACCGTTTTTTTAATTTAATTGCTTTTTAAATTATTGCATAGGCCTGTCGGAAGCACTCATATCTCTTACAGCAACATATTTTCCATTTCTCTTTTCAAACAGGCTCATATAATTTCCTGTATTGATTGTCGTATTAGTAGAATCTACAACTGTGAAGGAGCCACATTCTACTACCTGGTTGCCGTCGTTGGATACGAAAACTTCGTTTGTTTTAAATGAGATCTTAGATGTATTCGACTTGATGTCGGTAGCTAGGAAATCTACAATAGCTTTCTTCCCTACCAGAGGTGGCCTGTTTTGATAAAAGGTTATCGCATCGTCTGCATAGTATCCAATGTCTTTCAGTATACCCGCATTATAAGTTGCGGCAAATTCATCCTCTTTGGCCTGAATTTCTCTTTTTATTTGTTCTTTATCAATCGTCACAGTTTTTTCTGTATCCTGTACCTGTTCTGCTTTCTTAGTGTTGCAGGCAAATAATAAAGCTATGGTCCCTGCCATCAATGTTTTTTTGATAATCTTATTTTTCATAATCATCATATTGTGGAATTATTATTTGAATTAAGCTTTTTAAAAGTAGTATAAAAAATAGTGTAGACGCAGGCCATTTAACTGTTAATAACCCCAATTATTTTGAGTATTAACATGTCCCTTCTATAAATCAGGAATCGACGTACCTGCGGGGAGATGCCGCAACGGTATAGCTCTACTGTTTTCAGTAAAAAGCGAGGGTGTTCATCATTGTGTGGTCGCCGGGCTGTATAATTAAAGGCTATCATAATGTTCCGGGTAAAAGCCTGCCGGGAACTATTTTCCTGCAGCAATCAGTAGTTTCTCAAGCTCGCGCTTAAAGTATAGAACAAAATGGTCCGGGTTTTTAAATCCATGGGTTATTGTATGAACGCTCCGGTTTGAATCTATAACCATATTGGTCGGATAGCCCCGTTTTAGAAGTAATGTTTTTATTGTTTCCTTCGAGACAAGCAGGATAGGAAATTTTACATTGTACTTCTTTACGAACTTTAATGAAGCTTCCCTGGTCTCAAATGTTAATGCAAAAAACTTTATATCCGAACTGTCTTTAAACAGGTGATATAGCCGGTTCAATTGTGGTATTTCCTCAATACACGGTTGGCAGGCCGCAAACCAGAAATTTAAAAAGGTGGCTGTTGCCATAATATCCTTTTCAGTATAAACCTTTCCATTTAAATCCTTTGCCGTGAAAGGCGGAAGTATATTCCCATCAACCTTTCCAAAGAATTGATCCATTGACTTTTTATTAAGAACAATATATTCAAGGGAATCTGGAACCTGGCTAATTACATTGCCGGAAAGACAAAGTGAGGATAGCAAGAAAAGATACTTCATAAAGTGATAGCTAAATGTAAATAAAAAAAAGATAGCTCCCTGTGAGGAAAGTATCTTTTTTGCGCCATAACGGTTTAGGGTTATGTCCTTATTAAGGAATCGGAGCACCCTTAAATTTCCGTATGAAAAAGCCTCAACTATGAAAATTATCTCGTTTCAACTTAATTCCGGTTTACTTCAACCTTTAGAATATTACCAGGTTGCTTGGTTCCTTCATTCGAAATGTATAACTGGCCCTCGGGGCTAAAAGTGATACCTTCTGGCTGGGAGAATGCTGAACCTAACTGCAAAAGTTGTTTAATATTTCCTGATTTGTCCATTACCAACAATTTGGACCTGGGACCATCGGTGATGTAAATGTCATTCGTATGCGGTTGGATCGCCATCGCAGAAGGCATTATGGATTTACTCTTTTTATCCTGCGCAGCGGCAGTACCGAAGATCTCATCTTTCAAATTGATTTTATAAACAGGTTGATCAATGAAGACCTTTTTTGAAAGATCAAAAGCATATATTCCTTTATAACCAGGATTAACAGGGTCGTTGTCTTTCGTGGCGAGTAATAACCGGTTATTGTTCTTATCATAGCATAAACCTTCTACATTATGCTCTATCGTCAGGGATGTACTATACTCTTTCGCTGAACTTTTCCCAATTTTCATATCTATTTCAAAAATCTTACCGTCTGCACGTATTACATAGGCGATATCTCCCTTCAATGTAATTCCCTCAAAATCCCCAACTCCGGCAAATTGAATTTCCTTTTCTATTTTATTGGTAGCAGAATTATAAACGAAGATTGTTCCTATTTCGTCCTGGATGCAGGCAAATCGCTGATCATCCATATACGCTATTCCGGAAACTTCTTTGAGATCAGCGGGCAGGTCCCATTTTTCCACGATTACAACGTCCGAAATGGTAGCAGTTCCGCTGTCATCCTTATCTTTTTTGCCTTTGTTTTCTTTCTTGATTGTATTAGCGTCGGAAGTTGCGCCGGTAAGGGATTTAACATCCTTCCAAAAGACAATTAAAACTATTCCTACCAGGCCGATAATGCTAAATATGATTTTATTTCCTTTATTGAACATGGTTGTTTATTTAATCTGTTTAATAATTTGCTTATTTCTTATACTTTGCTTCATTAGTCCCAATAGGCAGGGTTCTTTACTTCTTTACCATCTGCTGAAAATACTATGTTGACCTCCTTCTTTCCCTTTGCCTTCAACTCTACCTGGTAATAAATGCCGCCATCTTGTTCAATTTTTTCTACATCATCAATTGTATAAGCCGCATATTGACGTTGAACTGCGGCGTTTATTACTTGAGGCAGCTCAGTCAAAAGAATGTCACTTTTTTGCATAAGAAGATTGCCTGCCTCGTCAATTCGCAGCGAAACTTCCGTGCTATCATTAATATCTAATTCTGCTTCATAGATAGTCCCTTGTTTTTTCCAATCAATATCGGTTGCCACAGGGTATTTAGCCTTTAGCGAGTTAAAGACTAGCGAAGGCACTTTTTCTTTAGTGATTTTTTGGCCCTTACACGAAGCAATCAGCAGGGCAAGCGGGATAAAAATAAATATTAGTCTTTTCATTTTAATTAGTTTGATAGATATGAAAACAAAGTTCCGAACCAATTCAGGAAAGTTTTGGGAATAATGAAACCTTATCGTGATATCTTAAGAATGTAGCTTCAACTATGTGTGGTTCCTGAATATGAGGTTGAATTTCCCCTTATCTGTACAGCTTTAATAGAGGCTGAAATTGCAATTTTCATTGAACCAGTTATGCAAAAAATATGGAAATAATATGTCGTTTGTCGAATCGATAGGATATCTTATATGAATATAAATCTGCGATAGCCTTTACAATGGCTAGGCCCAGACCTGTTGAACTGTCAGAATGGTCCGATTTATTAAAGCGTGTGAATAAATTTTGTTCATTTAAAGCCTCGTCTCTTCCCGTATTTGCTACCTGTATGGAAGTGTTTGTGATAATCACATCAATAAAGCCCTTGGGGTGGTTGTGTATTATGGCATTTTTGAAAAGGTTGGTGATTAAAACGGCGCCAAGCGTAGGATTAATTTTGACATTTAATGTACCCTGTTCCTCCATGTTTAACTGAATTTCTCTATAGGAAAGTTGATCAGAGAAGTCTTCGGCAAGTTTTTTTGCGAGTTGATTGATATTGATTTCTTCTTCGGAGGCAAACTGCCTGTTTTCTATCCTGGAAAGTAATAGTAAAGATTTATTTAGATGCGTTAGCCTTTCCAGGTTGTCGAGAGCGGATGCCAGCAATTTCAAGTCGTTTTCCGACAAATGGCTTGATTCTGCCAGGGCCTCCAGTTTGTTTATGCTAATGGCGAGTGGCGTTTGCAATTCATGGGCAGCATTTTCTATAAAATGTTTTTGGCTATTATAAGAATCGATATTGCCTTTTAGCATTTTTTGAACGGTTTCATATAGTAGCCTGAACTCATCAATTTTTGTTTTCTTCACCTGTAAATCCAAAGGTTTTTCCAGTTTGAACTTTTTTAACTGTTTGAGCAGGTGATAAAATGGGCTCCATATTTTTTTAAGCAGGAAGTTATTAAGGATAAGAATGGTGGCTACCAATCCCAGGTACAACCACAGCAGGGCATAAAATAACTCTGCCGTTAGGTCATCTTCTTCTACCATTGAGGTAATTACCTGCATATGGTAATATCTGCCGTTGTGTTGAAAAGATGTTCTTAATAAACGTACAGGTTCAAAACTCTGCTCATTCTGCATATACATCATAGTGTCAACATATACATCGCGGGCGTCCCTCGCTGATTGAAAACTCGTTTCGGTGATGGAATAATCGCCTTCCTCAAAACTACTTTTGCGAAGTATGGTGGAATCGGTTTCGACTTTTTGAATAATAAGACCTTTTTGGTTATCCAGCCCGTCATCAATACTGTCATAGATTTCATCCAGCATGGCATAGTAAAAGATGCCGGCCCAAATAGGTATTAAAACCAGCAGGATGATTGCAAAGTAAGTGGTAGCGTAGTTTAGAACCTTCATTTAGGCAACGAGTTTGTAACCCACTCCATAAACTGCCTGGATATCTACTTCGGCATGATGGTCTTTAAGTTTTTTCCGTAGGTTTTTTATTTGGGAATAAATAAAATCAAAACTGTTTGCCGCATCAATATAATCGCCCCATACACGTTCGGCCAATGCTATTTTGTTTACCAGCCTGTTTTTATTGATTGCCAGGTACAGCAGCACATCAAACTCTTTTCGGTTAAGTTCAAGCACGATACCATTTGCTAATACACTTCGTTGTTCGGCATCAATACTGATATTATTTACTACGATCTTACTGTTGCCATTTAAAGTTTTGCGGCGCAACACCGATTTTACCCTGGCGTGTAACTCGGCCATATGAAATGGTTTTGGGAGGTAGTCATCAGCACCCAGGTCCAACCCGGTTACTTTATCATCAAGGGAATCTTTGGCTGAAACTATGATTACGCCACCGGTTTTGCCTTCGTTTTTTAATTCCCTCAATATGTCCAGGCCATTTCCTCCCGGAAGGCCAATATCCAGCAATATGCAGTCATATTCGTAAATGCCTAGCTTTTCTCTGGCCGTGGGATAGTCCTTAGCTGTTTCCACTACATACTTTTCCTGCTGTAAGGATTGAACCATATTTTCCAGCATATCGGGCTCGTCTTCAATTACAAGTATCTTCATTCCCAGAAATTAAATGTAAAATAACGGAGTAATTCTGGAAAGATCAGGAAAGCTGTTTTAGGCGAGGCAAAGTTCCTAAAGTACTGCCAGGACCATAATCAGTAGGTTTCATTTCCCTTTCATCCTGGTTATCTATTAAGATACTTCACCGTCTGCGTTGTTGCCCGGCACCAATTTTTCCCGGATCTTAAACTCCTCGATATCGATCAACGTCATGTATTTCCTGATTAAATCTTCGTCAAATTCTGCACGATGATTGATGTCTTGTAAAAGTTTACGCTGTTGTTCAAGCAGGTCTAAATATATACGCTGATAGTCGATCAGGGTATTTTGTGCCTCCTCACTAAAGTCGTCCATATTTTTTTGAAAGAAGTTTAATTCAACCTGCAACCTGGCCAATAGATTTTTTAGGTGCTCGTTTTGGCTAAGTTCATTCCCATATTGTTCCTGGAGATAATTATGCGACGTAAATGCCAGTTTTTTCTGGATGATAAGTTCCTGTTTTTGTACAGGAATGATTGCAAACTTGTCCACTAATTTTGCTCTCCTGATTAACCACGGCAGTGTCAATCCCTGGAAGACGAGCGTAAACAGGATCACAATAAAAGTAATAAAGAGAATAAGATTTCGATATGGAAAAGGCTTTCCTGCTTCAATTAATAAGGGTATTGATAATGCTGCAGCCAGCGACACCACACCTCGCATACCTGCCCATCCAGACACGAGCGGTGTTTTCCACCCCGGGTTAGGATCCGCTACCGTTATAAACCTGCTCATAAAGCGTGTAAAAAGCACTGCACCAAATGTGCAAAGAAACCGCGTTACCACCAATACCAATGAGATGGCGAGGCCATATCCAATTGCTGTTGATATGCTTATATCGCCAAGTTGTTGAGTAATGGTTGGCAATTGTAACCCGATAAGCATAAAGATCAATCCGTTCAGAATAAAAACAAGATTAGTCCACACGTTGGTGCCCTCAATCCGACTGCGGTAATTAAGCATGGTTTGGCGCTTGTGGGATAATAGCAACCCGCCGCTCACTACCGCCAATACACCCGAAAAATGAAAATACTCTGCAAAGTAATACATGCAGTAAGGTGTAACCAGCGTCAGTACGATTTCTATGCTTGGGGTTGTGGGTAAAATGCGATGAATACCATAGATAATGAATCCAATTGCCAGACCAATGATAGTGCCCATGATCACGACGAGGAAAAAACTACCTGCAGCCTGCTGAAAATTGAACTGCCCGGTAATTACCGCCAGTAAGGCAAACCTGAAGACGATCAGGGAAGAAGCGTCATTCAATAGGCTTTCACCTTCAATTACGCTTCCCAATACTTTGGGTACTTTCAGCCGGCGCATGATAGTGGTGGCTGATATGGCATCAGGCGGTGAAATGATTCCACCTAAAAGAAATCCCAGTGCCAAAGTGAATCCAGGAATGATTGCCCTGGAAACAAACGCGATAACACAGGAAGTGATGATAACGATGGGAAATGCAAAACTCATAATTACACGTCTCCACCTCCAGAATTCTTTCCATGAAGTTTGCCAGGCCGCTTCATACAGCAAGGGAGGAAGAAAAATCAGGAACACCATTTCCGGGTCGATATTCACATGGGAGAACACGGAAAAAAAACTTAGCAGCAATCCTCCTATTACAAGCACGATTGGATATGCTACCTGCATTTTATTGGCCACCATGACCAGTGCCAGGATTATCAGGATCAAATAAATGTACTCGATAAAGTGGTTCTGCATACCGGAGATGTTCCGATAAAAATAATGAAAAGGTGGTCAATGCCTATAGAGGATATCTGGCCTGCTTTAAACGGTCCTGAAATAATGGTCGACTAAAAAGATAAAAGATAAAAACTAAAAGATAAAAGTTGGCCAGACTAACTATTCATTATTTATTCATACAACATACTTGAGGAACTGTATAACCTGGATGACTTTTATCTTTTAGTTTTTATCTTTTATCTAAGGTGCAAACACCGTTGCCGGTTTATGAAAGCGAATGATCTTTAGCCAATGAAAAAATCGAATAATCATATACGTAGGATCTATCTCATGCCAGCGAAAACCGAAATTGGTTGACGAAGGGTTTTTATGATGATTATTATGATAAGCTTCACCCATCATGAAAATATCCAGTTTGAAAAGGTTGGTAGATGTATTTTTCATCGGGAAATTGACGGAACCATACTTATGAGCAAACCAGTTGATGATTACACCCTGGATCGGCACCATTAAAATATGGATCGGCAGTAATAAAAAGAACCATGCCGAAGGTGCAAACTGGATGTAAAATAAGATGTAAACAGCTATCCAGGCGAGTCGCGACCAGGTGGAGTGAGCAAGCCTGTCCATGTTTTGCCAATCGGGCAGGTTTTTCAAAAAACGCGATTCTACTTCCATTTTACCTTTATAGATATCATTGGAAATATTGCGCGTGCGCCACATTATCGAAAAAATATTCTTATCATATTTCGGGGAGTGGGGATCTTTTTCAGTGTCCGTAAAAGCATGATGCATACGATGCATGATGCCGTAGGTCCTTGGACTGACATAGGATGAACCTTGTGTGACATAAGCGATCATATAAAAAAATCGTTCCCAGGATTTTTTCATGTAAAAAGCGCCATGGGCGGCGTATCGGTGCTGAAAAAAAGTTTGCATAAAGAGCGATAAGTACCAGTGAAGTACAAAAAAAAGTAAGATAATTAGCATTATTAATGGGCGATTGTTAAACAAAGGGGAGAAAATCCTCCAGGAAGCGTGTCCCATTAAAGATGCCCCCATTTCTCACAGTAATCATTATATACTTTTTCTAATTACTTACACAATTCCCACATTATTAAATAAGATAATAAAGCAGGGACTTAAAAGCACCGTTTTCTGCACGTGAGGGAACACTGCGTTTGTTAAAATCCTCCTTAGTCGTAGCCATTTTTGATAATTGTGGAGATCAATTTGAAACGGCCATTTGGCTTTATCGAGTTGGAGGCATGAGCGGGAATGATAATACTTTCACCGGTTTGTAGCAATGCAGCATTGCTTCCGATCACAATTTCAGCGCTGCCCTCAATAACCAGGATAAAAGTGTCAAAAGGTGAGACGCTTTCGTTCAATCCCTCGCCGCTATCGAACGACATGCTGCTTACACTACCGGTAGATTTCTTAATGATTGTCTTGCTTAATACTGCGTTGGCCTTGTACTCCAATATTTCAACTATAAGAAGTTCTTTGGATTTTTCCAGGCCCGTATTATTATCGCCTTTTTTTAAATTGCCGCTAATTTTATTTAAGGGATTAATGTCGATTTCCATCATTTGAAACGCTGCTATTTTTTTTGTAGTCGGGCTAACCTTTCGCACATTTGAATTTCGAGACTAATATCAATTTATTCGATCAGCAAGAAAGTTTATTGGAAAGTTACTTGACTGCACTTACAGCATTTAAAGGTAGGATGTTCGGAAGCTAACGGCATTATACGATTTAGTAAAGGTTTTATATAATTCACGCCTGAGTGGGATTGCCTCACCGTAAACTATTCCGTTTGAATTAAAGATCTTCCAACATAGATCGCCTTTTCTTTTTCATTTGCCTGAAATAAGAAGGTGTAAGTCCTGTTACTTTCTTAAACTGTGTGGAAAGATGTGCGACACTGCTATAGTGCATCAGGTAAGCGATTTGTGTAAGGTTGAGCTCATTATAAACCAGCAATTCCTTTACGCGTTCGATTTTGTGTGCGATGATGAATTTTTCGATGGTAGTACCCTGTACTTCGGAAAAGAGGTTGGCCAGGTAGGTGTAATTGTGATTTAATTTCTGACTTAAAAAAACGGAAAAATTTACGGTTAGGGGCTCTTCGGAATAATGGACCAATTCAATAATAGTGTTCTTGATCTGTTGAATCAACACACTTTTTTTGTCATCCATCAATTCAAGACCTGATTTTAGCAAAGCTGTTTTGAGCTGCTCACGCTGGTCATCTGAAATAGTTTCCACTATTTCAGCTTCACCCAGTTCGACCGTTTTGTAGTGCAACCCGATTTTTGTTAACTCGTCTCTAACGACGATTTTGCATCGAATGCACACCATATTTTTTATGTATAGTTTCACGCTGCCTGGAATTGTGTATCCTGGGAAAGGGATTTGGCAAACCGGTCGGATCAACATCCTAAATATAAGGTAAATATTTCTTAATCAGGCTCCTTATGGAGTATTGTTGAAGTAAGTGAAGTAAAGTTCGTACTGTAGTTGCAGGTTTCAACCCCTTCTTACAATGTAACTTTCTATAAGAATTCCAATGATGATAACATAGAAAATGCACAGACCCACGAGAAAAAGGAGGAGTGTAGTCTTGTAATAAGCTTCGGGGTTTGCCTTGGAATTCATATTGAGTATACGGTAAATAACAATGATGTACAGCGGAATATGTACGATAGTGCCAATGGCCAGCAGCGTTTCCGCAAAATGATTAGATGAAAACGACTTTGGAACCCAACTCGCCGCAACATTAAGGGCAAAACCCAATATAATCCCTGTGGCTGTAATAAATGGCTGGCGATATGCTTGTAGTTTGTCCACAGTGTAAAAAGGTTATTGGTAGAAAGAATAAAATAGCTTCTTTATGTTGGTGTGAACACCAGATATATCCGGGTAGTTTGCCGAAGGCCGGTGTTCAACAGGAGGTCCGCCTCGCCATTTCTCAAATTATTTTTAAGCAAGCTTCCGCCCGTTATAAAATTTACTTCCCGCAAAATGTGCCAGACACGCTGCTGTTTGAATAAAGGTAGCTGTCCAGGTCACCAAACCTGGTACTTACGAAAAAGAAATTTGCCTCATCTTATCAATTTATGCAAAATAGAGGAGTTGCGGATTGTTATTTGGTTTGTATAGATAGAGATTTGTTGCACCAATAAAGTCAGGTGTTACGGCCTGGTGTAGAACTGATCAACCTGAAACTTAAAGAGCTTGCGAGGTCTTATATCTTGAAAACGGAATAAATACCTGCTTATGAAGAGTATGTTTAATGTTCTTAAAATTCTTGCCAATACTATAGCCGTTTTTGTCTTTGCAGCAGGGCTTGTATTAACGGCATTGGGTGTTTACGATTTTATAACTGTCTTCTCGCACCTGGGTTCCGATTCCTCGCATAATGCAGCCCGGTTAATGTCCATCGGTCTTCTTCATGCAGTTGACTTTTTTTTAATAGCGATCGTGTTTTATGTGCTGGCATTGGGCATCACGTTACTCTTTCATAATTCTGATGTGCCTTTCCCAATTAAACTTCCGGATTGGCTGAGAATAAAAGATTTTCTTCATCTGAAAATTATTTTATGGGAAGCGATCCTTACTACAATGGTGGTTTCTTATATCGCACACCTCGTGGAGAAAAAAATTAGTGGTTCTGAAACGAGCGTTAACGATTTGATTGTGCCGGGCGCCGTTTTGGTGATTGCGTTGAGTTTATACTTCGTAAAAAGGGGTGAAAAATAGTTCAAACTCAAACATCCATTGACTTGAATAATTCGGGCAAATCCCGTGTCTGCCTCATTCACACTGAAACAATGCAATAGTCTCAGCACTTTATTTGATTTAACTACTTTTATAAGGTCGCATTCATTTCCTTCGTTTTAATTTTTTCATGAAAAATAGTATGAAAGCTGTTGTTTATCACCATTATGGTTCGCCAGAAATGCTCCATGTGGAAGAAATACAAAAGCCTGTTCCTGGTAGGGACGAGGTGTTGGTAAAAGTGCATGCCGTATCAGTAAATGACTGGGATCTGGGTTTGCTCCGGGGTAAGCCATTAGTGAACCGGCTATTATTCGGCTTATTTAAGCCGCGGCGAAAGATACTTGGTTCTGATATTGCCGGCACGATTGAAATGGTAGGTAGCAATGTAAAGCAATGGAAGGTCGGCGATGAGGTGTTCGGCGATCTATCCGGTCGTTGGGGTGGTTTCGCAGAATATGCTGTTGCCCCGGCGGCAGCTTTGATGCTGAAACCTCCCGGAATGAATTTTGAACAGGCCGCCGCCGTACCGCAGGCAGCATTGCTGGCATTACAGGGGTTACGCAACAAAATGACTGTGCAGAAAGGGCATCACGTACTAATAAATGGTGGAGGAGGAGGCGCGGGAACATTTGCCATACAGATGGCAAAATCGGTCGGAGCCACTGTAACGGCAGTGGATAGCGCTTCCAAACTGGAAACGATGTTATCCGTAGGCGCCGATCATGTCATTGATTACAAAAGCGAAGATTTTACAAAGAATGGGCAACAGTATGATTTGATCCTCGATCTTGCGGCCTACCATTCCATTTTTGATTATAAAAAGTCTTTAACACCAAATGGACGCTATATTATGGTGGGCGGTTCATCATCGCTAGGTATTCAGCTCTTGCTGCTTGGTTCGATCGTGACGATTGGCAGCAACAAAAAATTTAGTATCCTGGTACATAAACCAAATAAACACCTGGATTTATTTTTAGAGCTTTTTGAAGCGGGGAAGGTGGTGCCCATTATCGAGCGGTGTTATTCACTGGGCCAGGTGCCTGAGGCGCTCGCTCATTTTTTAGAAGGGAAAGCCAAAGGAAAACTTGTTGTATCTATAATTCGTGAAACGGTAAAACCCACTTTTGAAAGTTAAGAAGCGAAATGGTACCTGTTCATTCCAATTCAGCAATTAGATCGTAAAAAATCCCTTCCTGATCGCTTCGAGGCATAATCCTACGCGACTTTGCACATGAAATTTTTCAAATAATGATTCGCGGTAACCATCGATAGTGCGGGGACTCAAGTTCATTTTATCAGCAATTTCTTTATAGGTGAGCTCGCTACAGGCATATTGTAGAAACTGCGACTCTTTACCAGTAAGAGTGATTTCTGGTTTTTCGTCGGACTTTAATAGCAGTCGTCTAAAATTTATATTGCTGGCATCTGCATTGTAGTAACCCTTTGTTCTCACTTCCTGCATAGCTTTCTCGAGTTCGTTGGGATGAGTGTCTTTCAACAGGTAGGCGCAACAGCCAGCCTTAAACATGGCCACAATCGTTTCGTCTTTGTCGTTCATCGATAATGCAATCAGTTGCATAGCGGGATAAGTTGTACTAAGCCATTTCGTAGTTTCTACTCCGTTCATTTCTGGCATATTGACATCAATAAGCATCATGTCTGGCACCTTACTATGCTGTAACATTTTTTGTTGCAGGTCTTTTCCATTCTGTGCTTCAACTACCACGCAATATTCACCAAAATTCTCAAGCATCAGGCTGAGCGATTTTAAAAAAAGCTGGTGGTCGTCAACAAGTCCGATGGTTGTCTTCATACTGTTGTCTTGTTTTCAGGCAATATAATATGTACTGTAGTGCCGTTTCCATTACTACTATTCCAGTTGATACTCCCGCTAAGCAGGGCAATCCTGTGTTTCATATTGGTAAGTCCCATTCCGCTGGCAGTATTGTCATTGATAAATCCGGTGCCATCGTCGCTTATATCAATAACAATTTTATCGGCATCTTTCCTTACGGTGATACTGATGTTCTTCGGGTTGGCATGTTTAATAGCATTTTGAATAGCTTCCTGTACGATGCGAAAAAATATTATTTGTTCCCCCGGTTTGAAATTGATGTCATCGTGCGCATGGTATACCGCGTTGATCTTATTTCCTGTGTTGATCCGCGCTATCTCTGATTTCAAATTTTCGTTAAAATCAAATTGTTCGAGCCATTCTCTGTCGAGTGATTTGGAAAGCGTGCGCAATTCATTTATTGCCTGTCCAAGTGTAGCGTTGGCAGTAAGTAATGTGTCGGGTGGATTTTCCAGGTTTCTTTCGGTAAGGCCCAGTAGCATACGTGACGAACTTAATAACTGCCCGACATTGTCGTGCAACTCCTTTCCGATTTGCTGAAATGTAAGTTCCTGCACTTCTATTTGAGACTGCAGAAGCTGGTTTTCAAATTGTTTTCTAAATTCAGTGATTTCCAATTTATGTTCCTTTCTTCTTCTTTTAAATATTAAATAATAGGTGAGACTGAAAGCTGCCAGTATAAAAAAGACTATAGTGCCAACGACCGTTGCCAGCGCAATTGCATTATCGTCCAGGAAAAACATATAGCTATAAAGCTACATTTTAAATTTATTTTTTTGCCCTCGTAAAAGGAGGCCGACGGAAAAAAGAATGTATAGCAGGATATTGCAAACGCTTTGGATGATCCATAAATTTTTTAAGACAGGGCTGGCGTCGCCCCTGATATAATGATACAGAGCAAAAGCTATTATAGAGCAGGGTGCATAAATCAGGAACGCCAGTAGGTACCATGCAAAAGGATTTTTCTTATGGATAATGGAGTCCTGTATATTATACTGCTCTTTTAACAACAACAGTATCCAGATCATATATGCTACGTTGTTTACGCAAACCAGGTCGTTCAGAAATTTATCCCGAATGCCATCCCGTAAAATGATTGCTGTCGCAATAACAATATATACAAATAGCGTAATCTTAAGAATCACTTTAATGGTAGGATGTTGGTATTTGTCAAAGAATAAAAAATACAGTATGCCAAATTCAACCAGTGTATAAATATTGTAACTGAGATTTAAAAGTGGATCCTGTTTATTGATGATGAAGGTTAGTATTTGTGGTATGAACCCAATCACAACAAGTGAAAATATCCACCTGGAATCTTTGTTTAGTCCCTTGTAATTAATGAGCCCGGCAATAAGGGGCAATACAATGATCCAGATGGATATGGTTCGAAATAGTTCCTTGATCATGTTTTGAAAGCGGGCTTAATGTTGGGCAGCAAAAATGGGGTGGATCTGGTCAGGTCTAAATACTTGGGGAATTTTTGACCTTGTTAAAATTGTTCCATCATCATCACCATCTCCAGTACCAGGATGTTCGAAACCTTCATCCAGCAAATTAGTGAGATTATCTTCATCGTCTTCTAGCGCCTGGTCCGGCTTGGTAAATTTAAATGGAAACATAATTACTGTGGGACGTCCTTTTGAATCCGTAATCTCTCCATTTACTTCGTTATCGTTTTCACCTCTTGCTGCATTAAACAAAACCATTCCATCAGCTTCATTAACTATTATGCGGCCAATAATTTTCGCAAGACTATCTTTAGTAAATACAAATGCTGTATCTTCTTTGAAAGTATTTTCGCCTATACGTTTTCCAACATAGAAACGTATTGCCTCTTCGTCGCCGGCAAGAGCTTCCAGCAACTTATCCCTACATCTGTCCTTGATTAATTTTGATCGTTCAAACATTTTGTCGGCATCTGCCTGTAGAATCGGTTTACCGAATTTTTGATTTTCTGTTGCCATAACAAAAAGGTTTTAGGTGAAAAGATAAATAGTTACACTGCAATATGGTGAAAATTATTTCCTGTCCTACCGGGAATTTTCCCGTACTCCAAGGAGTTGTTTTCCCCTTGTTACCCTCCTCCTTCTGACCCCATCTTTGTTTAACTCAAAGCCACCACAAAATGAAAAGTCACCTCGTTTCTTATGTCGGTTGGCTGCTGTTACTGGCAGCCTTTGGATTTTATTGCTATGGAATTATTGATGCCATTCGGCTATCCCTACCAGGTTCGAAAGGTCCGGGCGCCTATCACGAAGTATTATTGACAACAATTGGCTCTTTACAGGCATTGTTATTGGCCAACCTTGGTATGTTGCTGGGCATTTCTGTAGTTAGTCCCACTTCAAATGTTGCCAGGGCTTTAAAACTGAACAGGGCTGACCTTGCCACCGAGAGGTCACCGGCTCCTCCACTTGATATCAAGCTCACGGTTCAGTTTTTTGCCCTGGCAATCTATGTAATTAGTCTAATTGCATGTTCCATTACCTGGATCATGACTGACTTCAACACAGATTCGACGAAAGTGGTCGCGATAATACCCGAATCCGGTAAAATGTTCATTGGGGTTGTACTTGCCTATGTCACCGCTGTGCTGAGTAAGTAATAAGTGTCTCAGCCGACGGATCAACGGTATAATAGGAGAGTCACTCTTCAAATTGCTGTTTATGAATAATATAATTGAATTTGTAATCGTCATGTTCCTGCTGAGCGTGATTTGCGAGCGGGTAGCCGAATTCTTTAAAAATTACCTGTGCGGTCGAAAACTATTCGGCTGGTATTTGATAGGGGATACCGTAACGAAATATCCCCCTGAATCGCTGGAAGAATTAAGGCGGCACTATCGAATATTGAAACTTAATCTCACAATCGGTTTCGTAACTGCCTTCTTATGTCACGCCAGCCTTTTTAGTATTATCCAAAATATAGACGATCCCGGTAAGGTAATCGGGTGGCCAGACACTATCACGTTACCATCATTTCCGGATAATGCATTTAAATATATTTCTTTTCCTATTGGTTGCTTGTTAACAGGTGCGTTCATCAGCGTAGGGTCAAAGTTCTGGCATGATCTACTGGATATACTGCTGGAAGTAAAGAACACAAAACGAACGGTAAATGATGAGTTGAATGCACAGGGCGACTATCGATCCTTTGAGGCTTTACCAGAACTGATGAAGGTGAGAAAAATGGAAGCGGCAATCGAAGTGAACCGGGATAAGTGGCTTAATACAATTCCTAATGTAACGGGCGTGGGTATCGGCAACAGGATAAAATCCAACAGGTCAATTGCACAAAAAGTCATTCGCTTTGAGGTAAGCACGAAAGAACATGTACCCAATTCTTCGGAACGCGTTCCTACGGCCGTGCATCATGAGGGATATAGTATTCCAACGGATGTTGTTCCCGCAGATAGTTTTGAGCCTCAATATGCCTATCCAGGCAATAAAGCCAGACCGGGAAAATGCGGTGCAAGCGTATCGCGTGACAATGAAAGAGCTACCGGTACCATATCGCTAAAGGTTAAGCGAATTGAAAATGGCGTAATGAAATATTACCTCCTTACTAGCGGGCATGTGGTAATGGATAAGGAACTGAAGCAGGGAATTACACAAGTGGATATTGGAGATACGGTAGACACACCCGTAGTTATCACTCCTGGCAAGGATGCTGATTTAGGAGGTATTGCCCTCGGAAATTTTGTGGAGGGCAGAATTACCAATCATACAGACTCAGCGCTGGTGGCATTGAGCAATCCAGCGGATCTCGATGAGAATATTTATAACATCGGAACTATCGGAAATAATACCAGGGCTATTGATCAGCATGATGTGGACGTTACCCGTGTAAAGTTTAGCGGTGCGTTTAGCGGACTTGTAAAAGATGTTGTTGTAAGGGGTTTTGGGCTTAGCAAGCAGGGTAACTATCCGCGAGAAGTGGGCACAATTGTTCTTCACCAGCTTATTACTATTGACCGCTGTTCGGCAGGAGGCGACTCTGGCGCCGTGGTAATGGATGAGCAAAACAGGGTGATCGGGTTGATAGTTGGCGCCAGTGGAAGTTATACCTACGTGATCCCTATACAAAGTATAAAAAAAGCACACAAGCAATTCATCATTATTTAGATTATTTAAATCAACATGCTATGCGTATACTGCTAACTGCGTTTTTAGCACTGGCAACGGTGATTGCCAGTAGCCAGACTTTCACAGTAGATTATACAAGTGAAATCAAGAATGGAAAACAGCCCGTCAAAAAAACATTTTCCTACAACACCAGCGGGGGAACAAAAGACGCAAAACTGGTATTGACAAATACAGGTAGTGATGGTAGTGCCCTTTTGTTTTTCGTGGATGGAGTGGAAACACCTTTGGATGATAGTAAAGTAAAACGAAAAGAAAACTTACTCTCTGTCGACCTCGAAGAATTTGAAGATGGTGAGACACATAAAATCGAAATAAAATCAGTTTCCAGTAATTCTGTAAAATTACTTGCTGTGATTACGCTCAACCAGGGTCCCTCAGGCAGCCCGGTATCTAAAAAGCCAGAGGAAGAACCGCGTGCTGATTTTTGGACAAGAATAAAAAAGAAGCTAAGTGTAGATATGAAAAAACATTATTTCACAGGAGACGAATGTTGTGACAACTGCAAAAGTTGCGAAATGGATGCATTGACTGCGGTGGATAAAATCATTTATGATGCGCTGACTGGGGTTACATATTTCTCCCCGGCGAGTGACGACAGTGGCGGTAAATGCCGGGTTTGTGACAAACCGACGGAAAACGCCAGGGCCAGTAACGATAAGAATAAAAGGAGCGCGGCTCAATGTTTTCGGGTTACAAATACCCGCGCAATTAAATTGAGGGCAAACGATCCTTATGTGTTCCAGGTGAAAAATGTAAATCCTGAATTGTATGATGTTGAATTGGTAGACACCTCTTTCCTAATGTTCAATGAATCCAATCCTATGCTGGAAAAATTCCTGCTCGGTAAAGCGGAAGGCCTGGATTTGCAGGCTCGCGGTACCGAAAGCGAGAAAGATAAATCTGTCAATGATGAGTATTTGGATGTAAGAGCGGGGCTGGTATTGCTCAATGCAGAAATGGCGGGTTTGTTGGAGCATCTTCGTATTAGCAGCCGGTTTTTAAACAACTGTTTGATACAAAAAAAGCAGGAAGCTCGCGGGACCATCGATGGTTTTATTCAAACTTTGGGTGGAGGTGGCTATGGCAATACATCTTTCTGGGGCTTTGTAGATATTTTTCTCGATCCGGGTTCAGCGCTGGATTCGGCACTTAATCGCCAACTTAAAAACAACTACCGGCATTTTCTAACCAATAAATATGAACTGGCTTATCGCTTTGGACGCGCACCCGAAAACGACCAGATAAATTTTACACTGAAGATCCTCCGCAAAGAAAGTTCGCCTTATCCCTCACTCCTGAATCCAAAACTGCCTACCCAGGTTGCGTATGTCCGGAATTTCTTCAAGGTGGACGTGAGTTCAGGTTTGTATTATAGCAAATTCGACAACCAACAGTATAGTGTGCGACGTGATAGTGTACAGGTATCACGAGCAGGTGGTACCTTTGAGGATTCTGTAGGGCACCAACTGGTAAGGGAAAATACAGGCAAAGGTGAAATAGGTTTTTTATCGTACCTGCATTTCTATTACAAATTCGGAACTACTGTCAATATTGCCGGCTCCATGGGTGTAGGTATCAGCTTTGAAGAAAAGCCACAACCAAGATATTTTACAGGCATCAGCGTTTTGATTGGAAGAAATAATCGCATCGCTTTTACTGGCGGCCTTATCTGGGGAAACCAGCAGGTATTGAGTGATCAGTATAACCGTAAACCCGACGGCTCATACAAATGGTTACCGGTGAGTGAGACAGAACTTAAGTATAATAAGCGCTTTACAAATAAAGGATTCTTTTCCATTAGCTATAACCTGCCATTTCTCAAACGCAAACCCGTTAGTGTAGAAACGAAAAATGAAACAAATTCTACTGAAAAGAATGAAACCGAAACAAAAGAAGATAGCGAAGTGAAAAAAGAATCGGATAGTGAAAAAACCAATACAAAGACAAAGAAGGAAAAAAGCTGACACTGCATAAATAAAAAATAGTACATATCATTATCCCCGAAAACTTAGCGGGCAGTTATAAGATGACTGCCCGTTTTTCAAAATGTACTATCGTAATGTCTATTTCATGTTATGTAATTGCTCCTGTAATTTCAAAACTGATTTTTGATTTACTTTAATGATGCCCATCTCCGGGTGATCGAGTATTAACACTAAAAATATAACTACGGCAAAAATAATTGCCAGTATGGCACTAATTCGTAAGCCACCTTTTCCATGCAGGCCATAATGGTAGCCAAAGGCCACCATGGTGAGAAAAGTAATGATGAATAATACTACATATACAGGTAGGGGAATTCGATATTCAAGGGCCACTGTTATCCGTTGGTTGTAGTTATCTATCAGGTCATTTATTGTGGATGTGTAAAGGGCGTACACTTCCGAGCTCCTGTCCTGCGCTGCCAGTTGTTCTGCATAATTCCAGCAGGTATCGAGAATTTGTTGAGAGCGGTTCATTAACTGAGTCAACTCGGCCTGGCTTTCTACTTTTATTGCACGTAGGTCGATGTACTCTATCATGGATTTTTGGGTACCAGAGCGATATGGTTCAGGAAGGAGGCCTGCCCGCAGGTATGCTGTTCGAATATTCGTAACCTCTTCCAAAAGCAATTCCTTGCGCTTGTCAAACCTGTTGCTGGCTATCTGGAAGGCAAACGCAAGCATAAAACCCAATAAACCTAAAGCGGCAGCTACCAGTGTTCCAATCGGAGTTTCTGTAAGCTCCGGTGTTTTTTTGCCACGTTGTACCCCATGGCGATAACCGATTACAATAGGTATTAATACCGCTATTAACGGTATTATAAACATAGCCGCCAGCTTGAGGTAATAATTTTCGGGCATCTTTACAATTCAGTTTTAGTTACAGATGAACAGATCCGCTCTTAAACTCCATGTTTCTTGAAATGGCCTATGTGCCAGGCACGTATAAACGCCTGACAAAGTATCGGAAATAATTCGCCAGATTGGATGAAGATTGGATTTAGGAACAATTACAAACCCAATGGCTATACAATATATGAAAAATAGAATAATTAGTTTATGGCGCAAACTCACCATAGGAGCAACAGGTGCCTCACAACCGATCCGTTTATCCCGTTTAACTTCCCTTCAACAGGTATAACTTACGCAGCTTTTTTAAAATGAGAATTGAGTAAAGTAGTATTTGCTTTTTTTCAAACAAGTTGTATTTTTAGCTCAATGCAGTTGAGAACATATATCATAACTATTGCCTGGGGTTTTATTTTTTGCGGCTTGCATATACATCCATTGTTTGCTACATATAGCACAGATGGAGAACAGGTGTGTGTGATATCTGAAAAACCTGCGTGTGCCAAAGGCAGTAAGTGTTCAACCGAAGCACCAGTTGAGGAAAAAGAAGATTGCAGTAATAAAGGATGCAACCCCTTTTTGCCCTGTATGGGTAGCTGTTGTTACCTGCCAGAAAATTTTTTCACCTATAGTTTGCCTGAATTTGTTTCAAAACAAAAAATGTCATTAGTTAATGACAATAGATTAGTTTCAAATCTTTCCGAGTGCTGGCATCCCCCGGAAGTTAATTCCTGACCTCCAGATAATTTTTATTTAATAATTTTTAATTCTAAAAAAATGAAGAAAATATTTTTAGGGATGCTCGCTATTGCCCTGGTTGCATCCGCTAACAGCTATGCCAGCATCGGCGGTAAAAAGAAAGCTAAGAAAAAAGCAAAGACCGAAAAAAAGGTCACTTGCGATCCAAAGTCGTGTACAAAAGATGATAAATGTTGCGACTTTACCGCTTGCAAAAAGGAAGAAAAGTGTCTTCCTGTGCCAGGCTGTAGCAGCAATCAATAAATGTTGAAATATACATGGGGCCATTCCGATTTGGGGTGGCCTCTTTTTTTAGATAATAGTGTAATAGATAGTAGTTTTCGCATTTCTGTTTACTGTGGGACTTAACGGCACACAGCGGGAACCATGTTCAGGTTAAGTAATACCCGGCTTTATTTCAAATAATTTTTCAACTACTTTCTTTAAATTATTAGGATTAAATTCTTTATTAATGCCTGTATATTTTCCTGATAATTTTTCAGTGTGAAAAGAAAAATTGGCACTTTTTCGGTCAGATTTTCCTTTGAAAGATTTTGGTATGGTACATGTGCATTTTTCTTTAAAAAAGGAGGTCTGTATGGCAAGTACAATTGTAAAAAGACAAAACAGTATTCCATCCACAACATTCGGTAATGTGGTAGACAATCTTTTTCAAAATAGTTTACGTCGCTTTTTCGACGACAATATGTGGGACACGGAGCGCCCGTTAACGTCGGGTATCGTACCTGTGAACGTGAGGGAAACAGATCAGCAATATGAACTGGAAGTAATCGCACCGGGATGTAAGAAAGAAGATTTTAAGATTAGCATCGAAGACAACGTGCTTACTATTTCCTTCGACAAAAAAGAGGAAAATAAAGAGCAAAACGAAAAGAGTGGATGGGAACGTAATGAATATGTTCGCCGTTCGTTCAGCAGGAGCTTTACACTGGACGATACAGTGGATATAAATAAGATCAATGCCAGCTATAACGACGGTATACTTCGCCTTGCTCTTGCAAAAAGCGAAAGGGCAAAAAAAGTATCCCGCAATATCGAGATTAAATAAATAGAGTAAGTACAGGTTAAAAATGGCAAAAGGTGGCTTAGACCATTTTTTGCCATTTTTTATTTATTCAACATTAGTTTAATTGATCGTTATCAACAGGAGTGAAGTATAAGGGTAATTAGGAAGGGTGGGGGCTGAAATTAATTATGGAGACCCTGTAAGTAAAACGGTAATTATTTCGATACTTTCATATAAATCGATTATTACCATGTTCAGAACTGTAGCAAGGCTTTTAACGTTACAAATAACCAGGGAGGAGACACTTCAATTTAATTACAGGCATTTTATTACGGGATTAATTGGTACCTGGCTTGTTGGTATCGGGCGCTATTGGGATGATGTGGATGCGGGACTTTTGCAGCATGCGGGGCTTGGATCGGTGATTTATATTTTCTGCCTGTCTTTTTTTATTTGGCTAATCGTTAAACCATTTTTTGTAAAGGATTGGTCATATTCCAGGGTGCTCACTTTTATTAGTCTTACTTCATTCCTGCTATTTTTTATGCGATACCAGTTGAGAGATTTTCAAGTATTGCCGTGGCAAATAGAATAAATGTCTGGTTTCTGGCAATTGTTGCAGCCTGGCGGCTAGGCATGCTGTATTATTTTCTCAACACATTCACGAGGCTGGGATTTACGAACATACTCACAATTACGCTGATGCCGATCTGCCTGATCATTACAAGCTTGACCATATTAAATCTTCACCGGGTAGTTTTTGATATTATGGGTGGGCGAAGAAACCCTACTCCGCACGATGGCGCCTATACTGTGTTACTTGTGCTAACTGCCGTTTCGGCAATCCTGATCATACCCCTGTTGATGGCATATGTTGTCGGTATTTATAAGAGATGGCCAGGCGGAAGAAATAGTTGAAGAATTTATATTCATCGCGCCCTTAGCGCTTCTTTGGATACTCCATGTCCGAGTTAAATGGACACAAATACCGCAAAGTAGCGCCAAGGGCTCGATGAATCATTTTTTAGCGAAAACCACCCGACACACTGATCTTTTCACCATTAACCCACTGAGCATCATCCGATGCAAGAAATACTGCCACCTTTGCGATATCATTAGGTTGACCGATCCTTCCCAAAGGTGTACCGGCGATCATCAGTTTTTCAAAATCACTACCGATTATACCTACACTATGTGTGCCTTCCGTTTCCACGCCGCCCGGTGCAATGGTATTGACCCTGATATTTTTTGAACCAAGTTCTTTCGACAATCCCCCGGCAATTGTATCTACAGCACCTTTTGTTGCGGCATATACCACCGAATTTGCCAATGGGTTGTCACTTACAATTGAACTTACATTGATGACACTACCGCCATCTCCATTAAAGTGTAATAGTGCTTCCTGTGTAGCCAGGATAGTACCCCATACGTTGGTGTTGAACTGACGATGAAATTCTTCTTCTGTAACTGCTTCCAGTGGTTCAAATTTGAATACCCCTGCGTTATTGACAAGGATATCTACTTTGCCGAAGGCATTTTTTGTTTCATTAAAAAGATTTTTTACGTCGGATGCGTTGGATACATTACCCCTAACGGCCAGGGCCTGTCCACCGTTTGCAATTATTTCACTGACAACCCGCTCGGCACCTTCTTTATCAGAAGAATAATTGACCACTACTGATGCACCTTCCGTTCCATAGGCTTTTGCTATACCCGCACCAATTCCTTTAGAGGCTCCTGTTACGATCGCCACTTTGTTTTTAAGTTTTGACATGTTTTATGTTTTTGTGTTAATAAGAGATTTAATTTATTTCCAACCGCCACCAAGTGCGCGGTATAATTCAACCCTTGCAGTCAACTGCTCTTTTTTAAGCAGCGCTAATTGCAATTCTACCTGCAATACATTTCGCTGCGCTAAAATCACTTCGAGATAATTTGCCATGCCATTTCTGAATAATAAACTGGCATTGCCAATTGCATTCTGTAATGTGCTTACTCTCGTTGCGGCAATTTGTTCCTGCTCTTTTAATTTTTCCACCTGTACCAGCGCATCGGCAACTTCTCCGACTGCCGTCAATACAGATTGCCTAAACTCTATTACCGTTTTTTCACGATCAATTTTTGCCAATTCGTATTGTGTTTTCAATTGTTTGCGTTGAAAAAGTGGTTGTGTGATACTTCCAGCCACAGCACCAAAGAGCGAAGCAGGAATATTGAACCAGTTCGTCATTTTGAAGGCATTGAGTCCGCCTGCGGCTGTGATAGATAATGTGGGATACATGTTTGCTTTCGCAATTCCTGTATTGGCATTCGCGATATTCAGCTCCAGTTCCCTGGCGCGCACATCGGGCCGGTTTTGGAGAAGGGCTGCCGGTACGCCTGCCGAACCCTGGTCTGCATACACCACATCACTAAGGCCACCATTTCTTTTTATAGCAGCAGGGGGCAGTCCCGCCAGAAGACTTAATGCATTTTCCTGTATTATGATCTCCTGCGTGAGCTCCGGGATCAGTTGTGCTGCTGCCCACCTTTGCTCAGTTGTTTGCTGTACCGCCAGCGCAGTTACCTGCCCTGCATTATATTGTAGCCTGATGATGTCGAGTGTACTATCAATCAGTACCAGGTTTTTCCGGGCAATATCGACCTGTGCATCCAGCATCAGTAAATTGTAGTATCCTTTAGCAATAGCGGAGATCAAACTTGTCTGTACCGCTTTCAATGCTTCGCCAGTCTGCAGGTAGGCCGCAAGGGATCTTGCTTTCTGATTCTTTATTTTGCCCCAGATATCAGCTTCCCAGCTAATAACTGCACCTGCGGAATAATCTTCGACGTATGATTTGCTGAGAAACTTACTTAGACTTAATCCATTTAAGCTATTGTCCGACGGTCGGCTAATGGAACCTACAACCTGGAGGTTAACTTCGGGAAGATTGCCCAGCTTGCTTTGCTTGAGTAAGAGTCGACCAGCTTCGATATTTTTTATGGCTAATTCAATATCGAAATTGTTCAGCATAGCGCTGTCGATAAGTTGTTGTAGGTGTTTATTGGTGAAAAACTCTTTCCATTGTATGGTGGCTATGCTCACTGTATCTGTAGAGGTTGCATTTCTGAAGGCAACAGGTGCCGCATTATTAGGCACAGTGATATCCTTCGACACCTTGCATGCACTTAACAGGAGCAGTGCGAATGCGATAAAGTATATTGAGATTGCTGTTTTCATTGTAAGTATTTTTTTAAACGCAGGTGATTATGCATATTCTATTTGATCGGTTATTGTCATGTCTTTTTCCGTGATTTTGTTCCTGCTCACTTTTTCCTGCAGGTGTTGAAATATGACGAACAATACCGGTATGATAAAAATCCCCAACAACACGCCTGTAAGCATTCCGCCCACTGCGCCTGTGCCGATTGAACGGTTGCCCATCGCAGAAGCTCCGGTTGCCGTCAACAAAGGGATCAACCCGGCTATAAAAGCGAATGACGTCATCAATATAGGTCGAAGCCTTAACCTTGCCGCTTCTATTGCGGCGTGCCGGATGGAAAGTCCCGCTCTTCTTCTTTGCACGGCATATTCAACGATCAGGATCGCGTTTTTAGCGAGCAGCCCGATTAGCATGATCAGTCCTACCTGTACATAGATGTTATTTTCTATTCCAAAAAAATTGATAAAAGCAAATACGCCGATCAAACCAGTAGGCACCGAGAGTATCACTGCCAGGGGAAGGATATAACTTTCGTATTGTGCTGCCAGCAGGAAGTAGACAAATATGAGCGACATGATGAATATCCACGTGGTTTGCGAACCTGCCTGCTGTTCTTCCCTCGTCAGCCCACCCCATTCGTAAGCATAACCCCTTGGAAGGAAAGATGCGGCCACTTCCTGTACTGCTTGCAATGCCTGGCCACTGCTATAGCCCGGTTTTGGCACTCCATTAATCGTAACTGCATTGAACAGGTTATTTCTCGTCACAGTTTCGGGACCATATACTTTTTCAAGGCTAATGAGTGATTTAACCGGAACCATTTGTCCGAGGTTATTTTTTACCTGTACATCACTGAGCGTGGAGGGATCAACCCGGTAAGCAATGTCTGACTGCAGTATTACTTTATATTGTTTGCCAAACCGGTTGAAATCGCTAGCCTGGTAACTTCCATAGTATACCTGCAATGTCTGCAACAACTCACTGATTGAAACACCCAGTTGCTTGGTCCTTGCTTCGTCAATATTCAATTTGTATTGCGGGTTGCCTGTATTGAAAGTGGTAAATGCATACAGTATCTCGGGTCTTTTCATCAGCTCGCCGATAAAGCCATACGCCGTTGCACTCAGGTCTTCGAGTTTACCACCCGATCTGTCTTGCAGTATCAATTCAAACCCGTTAGTATTTCCAAAACCCTGTACGGTTGGTAGTGTGAAGGTGAAGAGATCGGCAGCAGAAATAACCGACAACTTCTGGTTTACTTCGCCTAGTATGGTATTCATGTCTTCTGTATGCCCACGCGTACCTGGTTTTTTTAATTTAACAAACGCAAGTGCACTACCTGGACTGGTGGCGTTGGTGATAATGTTCATGCCAGCCACGCTGTATGATTTTTCGACGCCTTCTACAGTGGCAATGATACTATCAGCTCGCTCTACAACTTTCCTGGTACGTTCGAGGGATGCGCCAGCAGGCATATTGAGGGAATAGAGAAATATACTTTGGTCTTCCGTTGGAATAAAACCGGTTGGCGTTTTTTTGGCAATGATCACAGTGCCGATCGTGATGGCTATCAATCCACCCAGTGCAATCCATTTTGTTTTTATTAGAAAACGAAGACTTTGTCCATACCTGTTGGTAAGATTATCAAAGCCTGCATTGAATGCATGGAAGAATCTTTTCCTGAATCCAACGGGTTTACCTTCGTGTCCGTTGTGATTATTTTTTAGAAACAGGGCCGACAAAGCCGGACTTAACGTCAATGCATTTACAGCCGAGATAAGAATGGCTATCGCCAGTGTAAACGCGAATTGCTTATAAAATATTCCTGCAGGGCCCTGCATAAATCCAACAGGAACAAATACTGCTGCCATTACCAGCGTGATCGATATAATGGCCCCGGAGATTTCATTCATACTTTTGATGGTAGCCTGCCGTGCCGGTAGTCGTTCAGCTTTCATTTTCGTGTGCACCGCTTCCACCACCACTATCGCATCATCTACTACAATTCCAATTGCGAGTATCAGAGCAAAAAGTGTAAGCAGGTTGATGGTAAATCCAAAGAGCTGCATAAAGAAGAATGTGCCAAGTATTGCAACTGGTACTACGATCGCCGGTATAAGGGTAGACCGCAAATCCTGGAGGAAAAGAAATACGACGATAAATACCAGTATGAAAGCTTCAATGAGGGTTCGTTTTACTTTGGCGATAGATGCATCGAGAAATTCCTTGGCGGAGTAGGGGACAAAAGAATGCACACCCTTTGGTAATTCTTTATTTACCCGCTTCATTATTGTATTTACTTCAGTAAGGATATCGTTTGCATTGGAACCAGCCGTTTGATAAATAAGGATTCCGGTAGACGGGCCTTTGTCAACTTTTGCGTCGGCGGAATAGTTGAACGAACCGAGATCAACGCGCGCTACATCACTCAGGCGAATCGCTGAACCGTCATTATCGCTCTTTAGAATAATATTTTCATAGTCTTCACCCTGGCTCAATTTGCCTTTGTATTTTATCACATATTCAAATGATTCCTTGCTTCCTTCACCAAATTTTCCAGGCGCTGCTTCAAGATTTTGTTCTTTTATCGATGCCAGTACGTCTTGGGCAGAAAGATTATATGCTGCCAGCCGATCGGGTTTGAGCCAGATGCGCATTGCGTAATCTTTCGAACCAAAAATGGTTGCCTGCCCAACACCATGTACGCGCTGGATTTCAGGAACGATATTTATCTTGGCATAATTTTGCAGAAATGTTTCATCATAACTACTATCATTGGTATACAATGCAATGGCCATGATAATGCTGTTCTGTTGTTTTTGTGTAGTGATTCCAGCCTGTAATACTTCGGCTGGTACCAGGCTACTGGCTTTGGCTACACGGTTCTGCACATTTACCGAAGCGATATCGGGATCGGTTCCAGCTTTAAAGAAAACACTAAGTGTCATCGTACCATCGTTGTTGGAGTTGGAGGTCATGTAGGTCATGTTTTCCACTCCGTTGATGGATTCTTCCAGTGGTGTGGCAACCGAACGGGCTACTACTTCTGCACTGGCACCCGGGTACGACGCTGTTACCAATACCGCCGGCGGGGCGATATCGGGAAATTGTGTAATGGGCAGCGAGGTAAGGGATACTATACCCAGCAGTACCAGCAGTATGGAAATAACCGTTGAAAGTACCGGGCGTTCTATAAATCTTCTAAGCATAAAATGTTTTTAGTTTTTTTGTATCAGTAGTGGCCAATCCGGTTTTCATTGGATATAGGATTCCCTGTCAGCACTGATGCTGAAAAAAAATGAAACAGTATTAATGAGGAATCCCGGGTATTCTGTAGGCCTTAACTTATTTTATTGAACGACTACGAGATTGTTGAGCACGCTGTCGAGAGAAATATTTTGTGGCGTAATCACTGCCCCATCTCTTAATCTTTGTAATCCACTGTACACAATTACATCTCCATTGTTTACACCCTTTTCTACAATGTAATTGCCGTCGCTTTTTCCTTTAATAGTAATTTGTTTGCTGGTTACTTTATTGCTATCACCTACTGCGAACACATATACTTTGTCCTGTAATTCATAAGTAGATTGTTGCGGCACCATTAGTTTGTTTTGTTGTGCAAAAGGAATTCTTATTTTGCCAGTGATGCCAGAGCGCAGTAGTTTCTCAGTGTTTGGAAATACGGCGCGGAAACTGATGCTGCCGGATTTGCGATCAAATTGTCCCTGTACTAGTTCCACCCGTCCCTTGGTATTGTAAATGCTATTGTCTGCCAGTTGCAATTCCACACCGGGAATGTTTGCGATTTTTTCTTCCGCAGTTTTACCAGTTACATTGGAGAGGAAGCTATAAAACTCCGATTCACTCATGGAAAAGTAGGCATGTACATTATTCACTTCACTCAGTATGGTCAATGGTTCGATTTCACCTTTACCGATGAGACTGCCCTGTTTGAAATTGATATGCCCAACATATCCGCTCACAGGTGCAGTTATCAATGTGTATCCGAGTGTGATGTCGGCGCTTCCTTTTCCTGATACAGCCTGTGCATAGGCTGCCTGGGCTTCATGCAAATTTGCTTTTGCAGTTTTAAGTTGTACTTCTGAAATCACTTTATTAGCAACGAGGGGCTGCAATCGGTCAACTTCAACTTGCGCCTTTTCCACGGCTGCTTTTGCCAATTGAATGGAGGCCGCAGCGCTCTGGCTTAATTGACTATATTCTTTGCTATTGATACGGAAAAGTGATTGTCCTTTTGATACGTATGCGCCATCTTCTACATAAATTTTTTCGAGATAACCGCTTACCTGTGGGCGGATTTCAACATTGATAGTACCCTGCACGGAGGCCGGGTATTCCTGCCAGGTAACTGTTGATGCCGTATCAAGGGTAACAACGGGTAACGATTGGGGCGGCGCAGTTTGCATCTCATTTTGTTTGCCTACACAGGCCGCCAGGTAAAGCAATAATGCTGCAAGTAGATACTTCATAACGTGATTAGATTGTTTAACAGTGTTAAGTAAATGGTTTAAAAAAAACAGTTTTTCAACTGTAGTTCGACAAACAGGTATTGGATACCGGGCTAACCGGGTTGGTTCTTAGTTTTCAAAAACATCATTAAGTCATTTAACAACGTTAACCTTAGGGCGAAAAAAAAATTAGCTTTTAATAGCTGTGATCATACCGCTGATCGCATCCTTCAACACCTGTCGATTCATATCTTCTGATGTTAGCTGCCTTGTCATGTTTATGGATATAAGGCCATGTACAACCGACCAAAAAGTATAATACCTTCTATCCACGTATTCTTCTGTTCTCTTTTCTTCGGGTACCAATTCTTCAATCTTATCCCATATCATGGTGGATGGTCCTTTGAGATCCGGGCAACTTGATTCCAACGCGCAACAGTTCATTTCCACGCCGTACATCACCTGGTACAATTCTTTTTCTGTAAATGCAAAATTCCAGTATGCCAGCCACATGGCTTCGAGTTGTTCCGCCGGGTCAGAAAATTTACTACTGGCTTCCTTCATTTGCATGGCCAGCTTTACATATCCCTTGCGGGTTAATTCCTGTAAAATTGCATCCTTGTTGTTGAAGTATTCGTAGATAATGGGGGCGGTGTATTCAATTTTATCAGCGATCTTCCGCATACTTAATGCAGGCCATCCTTCCTCTTTCACTATTTCAAGAGAGGCTTCCAGGATATTATTCCTGGTATCGTCCTTCAATCGTTGTATGCGTTCCTTACTGGCCATTTATAATTGCTGTAAAATAATTTAACAGCGTTAGACAAAGATAATAGTAGCGGATTGATCTTTCCAAATATTTTTTTTAGAATTTTTCCGAAAATTGAATGTTTTGAATGTAATGTAAAATAAATCATATAGCTATGGAGAAGTATGGGTTACATCGCTCCTAATTGAAAACCCGGATTTTGTGGACCCGAAAGTCTTCTCCCACCGCAGTGGGCCCACCCCCGCCGCCACCACCTTTTGAAAATTTCTGTGTAATAGGTATGGTAAATATGATGGTCCCGAAAGATCGGGATCACGTCTTCACCATAGCCATAGGAGAAGGTTGTTTCGGCTAATCAACTTCGATTCGGTCTCCAGGAAAATTATTGGACTCACAAACACACATGTGAATACAAATATCCCTTTACAAACGAGCAAAACCAAGGGAAAAACACCAAAAATGCAAGTAAAAAAAAGTCAGCGGCATGATAAGAATTACACTTTATCGCTTTGCCAGCCCTATTCAATCCATCACTTCATAAATCACCATCACCTCCGATTTATTCTTAAGCGATACTTCACCCACCTTTCGGCAATTAAACGATTCCTTCACTTTCTCATACGTCCTTTCATTGATTATCACCTGGCCTTCTTTGGCAGCAGATTGCAAACGTTGTGCAGTGTTTACTACATCACCAATAACTGTATAGTCAAGACGGCGCAGGTTGGCAGAACCAATATTACCGGAGATCATCTCACCAGAATTAATACCAATTGAAACCTTTGGCGTAAACTGTACATGCTCCGCAACAGGAGGGAGACGATCCACCTGCAATCTTACGGCAAGGCTCGCATCAATCGCCCGATCCAGGTGAAACTGGCCCTTGAATACCGCCATTACCGCATCGCCAATAAATTTATCAATGTATCCATTCTGGGCGATTATTTCCTTAACGATTACATCAAAATAATTATTCAACAGCTTCACCACCGTATCAGGACTTTCTTTTTCGCTGATAGATGTAAAACTGCAAATGTCGATAAACACCACTGTGGCTTCCACCGTTTCATTTTCCATCAACGACGACTCGTACTCACGGCTGCCCATAAAATTCAGCACTGTTTCATCCACATACATTTTCAGAATATTATTTTCCTTTATCGCTTTCAATGTCTCTCTTACCTGCAATACCTGGCGAATCGTTTTTTCCATGGTTACCGAAAGATCCTCGAAATTGATAGGCTTAGTGATAAAATCAAAAGCACCACGATTCATCGCGGTTCGTATGTTTTCCATATCACCATAAGCAGAAACGATCACAGATTTAATCAACG
>CBFGYO010000013.1:0-43246 GCA_965652975.1 uncultured Chitinophagaceae bacterium
CTACTCCCGGGTATTCTATCAAGCGCCTGAACAAAAGCCTGCCGGTTTACGCGTTGACAACTCCTGTTTTATTTCATGTACAGTCGCAGCTTTCATCCTATAAAGATACCGAAGGAAGAAATGTGGGAATATGGAAAAATGAAAATGTCGAAATGGGTGAAATGAAAATTTCTTTTTTAATATTCGCCAGTATCAAATTCGGCGATAATTCCATTTTCACATTTCCACATTTCCATATTTCCGCATTTGTTCATGATATTTGCATTTCTTTTAAATAAAATGTAAAAATGAGAATTGCAATCAATGGGATGGGACGTATCGGCAGGCTTTTGTTCAGGCGCTTGATAGAATACCCGGGAGTAGAGCTTGTTGCCGTCAATGATATTATGCCTCCGGCAAATCTTGGATACCTGTTGAAATATGATTCGGTATATGGCACCTTTCCTTTTCCGCTTGAAGCCAACAACGAGTCCATCGTTGCCTGCGGGAAGGAAGTAATGGCGTTCCAGGAAGACCATCCCTCGCGATTACCATGGAAGAAGCTGGGTATTGATGTAGTGCTGGAATGTTCGGGTAAGTTTTCCAATAACCAGGGTGCTTCGGTTCATCTTCAATCCGGCGCTGGCAAAGTGCTTCTGTCCACAACCGGATCGACGGATATACCACTGCTCATTTATGGTTTTAATCACAGCAGTGTGCAGGACGATACACGTATCATTTCACCCGGAGGGTGTATGACGAATTGTTCGGTACATATCCTGTATATCCTGAATGCAATTGGGATTCGTTCGGCCCAGATTAACATGCTCCATTCGTACACATCGCGGCAGGCAGTAGTGGATGCGCCGCATGCCCAATTTCGCAGGGGACGTGCAGCCGCAGAATCGATCATACCTGTAGAAATCGACCTGCACCATTCACTCGAGCGATTAATGCCGGGTATGAAAAATAAGATTGCTTCGGTATCCACCCGTGTGCCGGTTGCCAATGGCGCAATGGCAGATTTCACCATTCAGTTAAATGAAGACGTATCGGTAGAGCAGGTAAATATGCTTTTTAAAAAAGCGGCTGCCAATGAATATAATGGAATCCTGGATTATACCGAAGAGCCGCTTGTATCGCTGGATATTAAAGGCAATACCCACTCCTGCCTGATTGATGGCACATTAACCTCCGTCGTTGGCAATCATCTGAAAGTTATTGCCTGGTTTGATAATGAATATGGCTTTACAAGCAGGATGATCGACTGGTTGAGTTACTGGAAGCGATAATCCCGTTAATGCTGTTCAATCCAGATCACTGAATTACCGGTACCGTATTCATTTTGTTCCCAAAGTTTGTTACCCGGATCAATGATCCATTTTCCATCTACTATAAACTTATAGACATGTTTGCCGGGTGTAAGATGCACGCTGAATACCCATTCATCGCCTTGCCGGGTCATTGCAAGTGTAGCAGGCTTCCAGTCGTTAAAATCACCGGCCAGGTATACTTTTTTCGCGTTGGGAAATCCTTTTAACCTGAATGTATAATTGGCATCGAGAATGAGGTATGCGTCTTTATTATTCTGGTTGTCGATGGAAATTACATTCTGGGGATTCACAATCTCTTTACCATCTACAATCACCCTGTACTCATGATTACCAGGGCCGAGCGTATAGGGCAATTCCCAACCGTCTGCAGTCTTTTTCATGAACAATTCATCTTTCCGCCACTTATTGAAAGAACCGGTAAGCACTACCTGTTGTGCATTGGTATAACCTACCAATCTGAATACCGATGGTTTACCGATTCGTAATACCGAATTGTATTCCTTGAACTCATTTGGTAAACGGTCAGGATTTGTAGGATCGGCATACCACTTATTGTCGACGATGTACCTGTAAGTATGCGTACCATCTGCGAGATATAATGGCAGCTCCCACCCTTTTGCCGTTTTAGTCATCTCAAGCTCCCGCTCATTCCAGTTATTAAAACTTCCGGAGAGTATCACCTTGCGGGCATTGGTGAATGCAGGTAAAGAAAAAACAATGTTCGTTACATAATAAACGGAATTGGTATTGCCGTGGCCGTCATTTTCGCTTATTCTGTTGTCATGGTCAATGGTCCAGTTACCATTAACGATAAATTTGTACCAGTATTTCCCAGGTGTAAGTTTTACATCCGCTATCCACCCACTGTCGGTTCTTTTCATAGCCAGCTTGTCTGGCATCCAGTCGTTGAAACTACCGGCAAGCATTACTCTTGATGCATTTAGATTGCCTTTCAGGAAAAATGTAACCACCGATGCGTTGACGGCAAAGGGGTATTTATTTTTAAAGCGATTGTTTCCCACCACTACTTTACTACTAACTGAGGGAAACTCGGCTCTAAAGTTTTCATATTCCTCTGCAAACCTGAATTTGTCGCCAGGGTCTTTAATATTATCAACGGCGCCGAGGGGTTTGGTGATCACGCAAGACTGATTGTTATTTACGGCAATATCCCATCCCCGCTTTTCCAGCGAATCTTTAAAACCGGTTTTAATGAAATCTTTCAGGGCAAGATCTTCCAGTGCATATTGACTGATAAAACTGTCCAGGGACGCTTCTTCCACCTGCTTGCTCACCTGGATATACATTTTACCATTCTTGATGGTGTAAAGTTTTGAAGGGGGTTGCGCGTTTGTCAGTGAGGGAAGTACAAGCATAAACAGGAAAATGACACCGGCAATCGCCAGCGGACGTTTAGCTTTACTATAGCGTAATCCTTTGTTCATTTCCAGATATACATTTTCCTGGTTACAAAATTAAACCCTATTTTCTGCAATGAAAGGAAATCAAAACCCAATATACCATCCACGCATCCGCTATATGAAAAACAGGTTTTTTCAAGGTTCGTAACCACGATCGGCATGGATACTATTGCCTCGTTGCCGATCATGATGTCCCGCAAATTTCCCTGCAGCGCTTCTATCTGGCGGTTGCCAACGCCCGTGATCATAATCCGTCCGGTGATCGCCACTTTTTCAAATACTTTATCCGGGAGCCGGCTGTCAAGAATATTCGTTTCTGATCCGCTATCTATGATCAACCTTATTTTTTTACCAGCCATTTCAGTTTTAAGAATAATGCGATCATCGATTAATTCAAAAGGGATGATGCGATAAGTTGAAGTATCTGTCAACAACGGGTGCCTGTATCCATTTCCCTTACGATTGATCTTATGAAAATAAATCAGGTTGTTTTCATAATCAATTATCATTTCAAACTGTGCAAGAAATCGCATACCAAGCAATCCAAGGATTTTTACTCCTTTGCGATTTTCGATATGACCGAGGTTTACCAGGTCGGCCTCGATCCTGTAATAATTCATGGTTCCAAAGCTGAAAGATCGAACAGTCGCCTGTGTAACACCGGATACTGATCCCGTCATCCCCGCATTGTCGGCCTGGTGATCATGCGTTGTATTATAATGTCGAAAATAGGTAAGGTTCAATACAAGATGCGGACAGCCCGTATCAAGGATAAAGTTGCCAGCGATGGTATCGGCCCTGCCCTGCACCAGTATGAGGTTGCCTACACGGCTGAAAGTAACGGTGAAAGTTGTGGAATCAGCAGTGGTAGATTCCGTTTTCAATTCGATGGCCACATCCAGCGTGGGCAACACAACCGGCTTTTTATTGATCTCCCTACCAATCGCATCTGTCATTGGCAGTATACACGCAAACACCAATAACAGGTTTATGAGGCTATACTTTGATTGAAAAGATTGCATGCTGGTCGTGGTTATAGCAAAAATAACCATACCCCTTTTACGTAATGTAATTACATGATTAGTGGCGCATTCCCTTCGCCATCGGTTGTGTCTGTTAAAATTATTAGAAGCTAAGGGGTTATGTTGCCCTATGCTCCTATGCTTCTATGTGGTAAATCTATGGTTTCATATAGCGAACGTTCCGAGAGGGGAATCCATAGTTTTACCACATAGAAGCATAGGAGCATAGGTCAACATAGTTTATTTCCTGAGGAGCAGAAATTTCTCGCCTAATGCATTTACCCGGTAAATATTTTTACCATCTACCAGCAGTCCTTCGGAAATTCCTTTTGCATGGTGCACGTCGGTATTAAAGACTTTACCTCCATACAGCATACTCACAGTGTCTGCTATTACCGTATGCCCGGTGGCTATATGCTTTACACCAAATTTTGCAAGTGTGCTATCTATCTGCGAAATACTGGCTTTTCGCGTGCCAGCGTAATATCCGCGGTACCAGAATGGGCCAAAGTCACTGTAAAGGGTATCCAGCTTGGGATCATTATAGCGATAAGTAGTGTCGGCATAGTAGGGCCTTACCAGGTTGTTGATACTGGGCGCCGTAATATCCATCCTGTTTACCAGGTCGGAAATGCCTGCATGAATAAACAGGATATCACCTACTTTTTCAGCAACATTTTTCGTACGCAGCCACCTGCCCAATTCAGAGTTTTCACCGTATAGCGTTACGAAATTTGCATTCAGCAATAAAGCATTATCGACATATTTTTTGTTGAGATAACGCAGGTCACCACTCATGTTCATGATCTCGTGGTTGCCCAGCACATAGTGCACATAACCGCCTGCCTCCTTCGCTTTGTCTTCCAGAGAATAGATCAACCAGAGTACTTCGGTAACCTGTTCACCCCTGTCTACAAAATCGCCGGTAAGTACAAGGTGACCATTGCCAAAAGTCCAGTTCAGGTCTTTGTCAATTACACCATTTCCCTGCAGCATCTTCCTGAACGCGGCGAAACTGCCTTCGATATCGGAAACAACAAGCATTTTATTTACACCGGGATATTCGGTGTTTTCGGGCTGCAACTGGTTTTTCAGTTTCACCGTAAAGAGTTGTGCGGGGTCGTCGGTATTTACTTTTAGCAGTATCCGTCCTTTTTCAGAAATGACGAAACTGTCAGACTTTACACTCACTGCTCCTTTATCGTCCTGGATATATTTGGTGTAGATATATTCATTGCTATAAAGCACATAAGGTCCGTCGGTCTTCCCGGCAAATTGCGTAGTTGGCAATGCAGTTTTTTTATCCCGTTTTACAGGTAATATAAAGCCGAATAAAACTATCGAAACAGCAAGCGTGATAAGCATCCTCATGTTAATACTATTTTTCTTTATGAAGTAACGCAACAACTGAACCAGTTTGATACAGCATTTTGCCAATCCCGGCCAGTTGATCTACCTCACTCGCTGCAAGGGAAAAAATTACACAAAGTTTTGCTTAAACGCCTGATTTTTTTAAACTTTTCCATTTGAGCGCAGTCATTTCAAACTTTACTTCCCCTTTGCCATGCATTCCTATTTCCTCCCAGCCTGCCTTGCGGTAAAACAATTCAGCCCTTGTACCGGGCGCAGTTCCCAGCCATGCCGGTGCCGTGGTTTGAGTAAAATACCAATCGATCATTCGGTCGTGCAGTATCCTGCCGATGCCCTTTTTATCATAATCGGGATGTACAAATAGTGCCCACACATTTTTATCGATAATATCCACTATGGAGAATCCCACCACCTGGCCATCAATTAAGCACACCCAACCCTTGCCACGATTATTGATGTATTCCTCACAATCTTTGTCCGAAACCAACGCAGGGTCTGACAACATGTTTTCTTTTACTGCATTTCGTACCACCTGGATTTGTGGTATGTCGGCTGTTGTTGCTTCTCTAAAAATCATAATATCGAACAAATAATTGTAAAAATATAAAAGTGCGCAAAGGTGAAAGAAAGTAGGGATTTAACCTATCCCCAAATTGTGTTAGATATTTGCAATTAAAAAAGCGATTATCCTTGTTGCACGGTATAAGTAATAATGTTCGTATCCGCGGTAGATGCTGCTACTGAATTGTCGCGAATAAATCCAAATTCTTCGAGCAATTTGATCGAACGGTAATTGGCCGGCCGTGAAACTGCTTCGATACTTCGTAGCTGCAGTTTATTAAATGCAAATTGAAGTACCGCCTGCACTGCCTCCCGCATGATGCCTTTGCCCTGGTGCTCGGGCATTAGTTCATAACCGATCTCGGCCTTGAATTCGTTTTTCTCAATATTCCATAGGCAAATAGTGCCTATTAATTTTGATTTGCCACGAAGCTGAATAGCCCAATACACCCATTCGCCCGCATTTACACCATTATCTATTTTTTCAATATACTGGAATGCATCATCGATATGGACGGCTTTGGGCCGGTCGATAAACTGATTGACCCTATCATCGGCACGCAATAAGTAAATTTCTTTTGCATCAGGCATTTTTAATCTTCTTAGAAGAAGCCTGTCGGTCTTTAATTTGGGGAAAGATTGAAAAGGTAAATCGATCATCGACCATTCGCTTTTAAATTTTTTATTAACCACGGCAGGGATACAAAAAAGCCCCTTCGTTAAAGATAAATTTAAAAGTTACGGGTCCAAGTGGGTTGAATGCGGACCTGCAATTATTTCTTAAAAGTATTATTGGTCAAAATCATCACCGATTCATCCATCGCTTCGATCGAGTGATCAAGGCAACGCTGAAACGTCACGATCTGGTTTTGCCGGATATCCACTTCACCATCGGGTGTGGTAACACGAATCTTGCCTTCCACAACCTGGATAGTCACGATACCATCGACCACGTTGTTTTTGAGCACAGCTTTTTCATGTAGGCATACGACTACCATGGTTAGCTGGTCAGTTTTAAATACCGTAATACCGTTCCGATCGTTCTTGGACCATGCATCTTCTTCCCGTAACTGGCGAGTATATTCATTGACGTCGATAAAAACATAGGGGGCGTCAATCACCCGGTCGCCCTCCGGTCGGTTGAGTGTAGCTTCATTTCTTTTACGTTCCATAGCAATGTTTTATAAGCAGGTACAATAACCATACTAAAGTAAATCCCGATGCCAACGGTTGTTAATTTGTGTAAGAACAATTGAAAAAGAAGGGGTTACAAGGGCTTGTTGTAGAATAATTTCCACGAACCAGTATAATTTCATCTGTTCCCGAGAATGGAGCTGTGTTGCAACATTGTGTCCAACTTACCCTGGTTTTTTTTTATGAACCAGGGAGGGATGCTTTACGAAGTACACAACGAAACACAACAGCCATTACGAAGTGTGAGGATGCGAGTTGGTGTGCTGTCCAATAAATCGCCAATGTGTACAACGTCAAACCCGCGAGTGCGATTGATAAAAGCGTAAATGCCCTTAAGAACTGACAACCAGCCATTCTACAACAGTTTTCTAATGCAAAAATGCTAACCCGGCACTAAGCACATCTGTGAATAACTGCGTAGAATACAAGGCGTTGAATGAATTATTTTTGCAGCACCTACCCAACGATTGGTTTGCCGATATCTAGTATAAACCACAAAAAGCAACAAATGGTACAAAAAACCTACTACAAGACGAAAGACTATTGCAAAGTGAAGTTTGCTTTCACTACTGAAAATGCCGAGACGGTCGAAATCCTGGGGCTTAACAGCGACTGGGAAAATGCCATCATCATGAGCAAAAAGAAAGATGGCAGCTTTACTGCAGATGTAAATCTTCCTAAAGATTCCAAACACGAGTTCAAATACCTCGTCAATGCAAAAGAGTGGATCAATGAACCTGAAGCAGATGAGCTGGCACCGAACATTTTTGGCGGCACTAACAGTGTAATTACCCTTTAAGCACCGCGTTTTAAGATAGTAACAACAGTTGGAGACGAGAATAATCGTTTCCCAACTGTGTACGCGCCTGCGTTATAACTAAATTAGCGCATGGAATTTTTTGTTGACAAGCAATCCGTAGTACGAAAAATATGGGGCAAGGGAGACACTGTCTTGTTTGTTTTTGCTGGCGCATCAGCAGAATTTGCACTCAACAAAGCGGTTGACTGGTTATATTTCACCGGCAGGCTTCCCGCCGATCCGCTGGGTCGGCTCTTTTCGACTGTAATGTACGCCCGTCTGATTGTGTTTTCGCCAATGGAAGATGCATTGAAAACGATTGACAAGATTGCTTCTATTCATAGTGCTGTTGAACACAACCGTGGCATGCGTATTCCTGACTGGGCTTACAGGGATGTACTTTTCATGCTCATCCATTATTCCCAGGCTTCATTTGAATTGCTGGAACGAAAACTTACACCTGAAGAGAAAGATGAGCTTTTTGATGTCTTCTACCGCGTTGGAGCGCGTATGGGATTAAAAGATCTTCCCGCCAATTATATCCAGTGGCAAAAAATGCATGAACAACACCTGGAGGATGATTTGCAACATTCTCATTATACCACGGATCTATACAAGCAATATAGGAAGCACCTGGGTGAGCTACGCTACTGGATGCTTATTCAATCCCAAAAACTGGTGGTGCCGGAGCATGTAAGAAAGTTGTTGGGCCTTGGAAAACTTTCGGCTATTACTCCCCTGCTTTTTATTTATAAAAAGAGCAGGCTTTTAAAACTGGATTGGTTTTTAAAATCACTTGTGCTGCCAAAGAAATATAAACAACAGGTTAAGGAGCTTGACATTAATTAATCCTGTTCTTTTGCGACAGTGTACTCCACGTTCTTTATGATTTCCTGTGGCATTCCTATTTCGTCAATAAAGTTGATTTTTACAGGAACAGCATGTTTGCCTGGTTTACGTGGTGCTTTGAAGCTGTATTTGGCAGTTCCTTCATCGCCAATGGGCACAGTTTTATTCATAACGGTAACGACTGGTTTCGCTTTTCGGCTAAATGCTCCAATACCTGCTATGATTTCTAAACTTTCCCCGGCACGAACATAGTTACTACTTTGAGCGATAATTGCAGAATAAACGTCAAAATAAAAACCCATTTCGATTACTTGTTCGTTACAAAAGGCAATCAATTTTCTTTCGTTATTCAGAATATTGAATTGAATCCTGTTTAAAATGGAAATAGCATCTCTCAATGTAATATTTGCAAAAAAGGAAGACAGGTTTTTTTGTGTATTATTGCCGCTGTCGAAATCATTACTGATCAGTACGAGGTGTTCTTTTGAAAATGTATATTCGAGTAATGTGTCTATCTTTAATATCTCCTGTTTATATCTCCACAAGCTATCATAAAGGGAATTTATTTTATCATTGTCGCTAAAAGATTCAACTAGTGACTTTTTGTCGGCATTTTCGAGCAGTTCGCTTTTTAATGTTTGAATTTGACCGTACATTTTTTGTGATTGATCATGAATCTCCGATGCTTTGGGATACCACCGTTCCGCCCTCTCCTTTGTTGATAGTTTTTCTAACTTTTTACGCAATTTTTCTATATGCTCCCGAACTTCATAATTAAGTACCTGCTGTGCAATTATCATTCCTTCATCCAACAGTTGGACAATTGCTGCTTCATCTGCCTTCTTAGGACTGCAATGTGATAAAAAAGCAATTGCTATTGACGCGGTCAGGATACTTGCTCCGGTCTTAAACTTTTCCATAATTACTTTTGAGGGATAAGTAAAAACTATGTTGATCTATGTGGCTATGATTCTATGTGGTAAGGCTATGGTTTCATTTCACGAAATTTCCGGGATGGGAAGCCATAGGTTTATCACATAGAATCATAGCCACATAGGTCAACATAGAGAGAAGGAAACGAAAAAAACCTGTATTTGTTATACTCTCCCCCAGCTTCGTAACTTTAGTTTTAAAATTCCCTCTAATGCATGCCTCGTCCCTGTATAAACACTTAGTCCTGTTTGCCACGGCTCTATCCCTTGCAAGCTGTAGTAAAGACGAAGAGCCTCTGCCTATAGCATCATTTACCTATACCAGCACCAAATCGCTGCCCGCCACGGTTCAGTTTACCAACCTCACCACTATTGGTACAGGGTCAACTTTTGCCTGGGATTTTGGCGATGGCACTAACAGCACCGCTACTCACCCATCACATTCCTATACTTCAATGGGAACCTACCAGGTAAAGCTGACCCATACACCACAAACCGGAAGTGCCGAAACCATTACCCGGCCAATAGTGATTACAACATCAGGCCCTTCGGGCACCTCTCATAAACCGGAAAGTACACAGGCTGCAGATTTTTCATATACTATAGTCTACAACGTGCCCTACTTTGTAACCTTTACAAATACTTCGGTGAATGCCACAAGGTATTATTGGGACTTTGATGACAATATCACTTCCCAGGCAACGACAACGACGTTCACCCACACCTTTAATACTGCAGGTCCATACTATGTATTATTAACTGCCTCTAACGACAAGGGGGTAGATACTTCAGGCGTGCTGATTAAATTCTAAATTGTTTACCTGTTCAGGTACATTCGTCGTGCAGGGATGAATTTGATTGCATAGGTTGAAAACACAATCAGCCAGATGAGACAGGCAGCCGGGTATGCGCTATGCAGTAGCGTGTCTGATTCGGATATCATCGCCGCCGGGAAAAGTATTCCCGCCAGTATCAAACCGCCGGCCATCAAAGCAGGGATCTTTTTAGCCACTAATAAACCAATACCCAGTATGATAGAAGTAAGTGGGAATAGCGTGCCGAGAAGTGCAACTGATAACAATTCACTCCCGGGATGAGCATAGAAGGATTGCCATACCTGTTCGGACACACCATGAAGACGTAATTCATGTTCAACTATCCGTCCGTACATATGTGTAAACCCTGCAGCGGGCCCCAATAATCCTGTAATGTATGTGATAGCTGCCAGCACCCTGTTGGATTCGGCCAGTCTCCTACTCAGTTCCCAGTAAACCGCAATAAAAAGGACTATTCCATAACATCCAAAAATCCCCTCCAGGTAACTGCTTTTATTATTGGGAGAAACGCCAATGCCCAGCACGAAAACAAGAGATCCAATCAACATCAATAATGGTCCCGCAATGCATGCGGTACGAAGCAGGCTGGTGCAGATCTTTGACTTTTGCATAATTTTTAAATACAAAATTATTTGCCAATACCGGAGGGCACTATACCCTAACCTGGTGAGAAAAACCTGTATTTTCCACGGGCTGTCATTTGTGGCGTTTTGTATCTCACAGATGTCGAGAAATGGTCCTGTAATAAGTAATCCTTATCAAGCCTTTTATTTTTTTTAAATTTGGTTAGGCATTTCTTTACCAGTATCACATAATGGAACAAAAGACTACCACGCCTGCTACAAATCCTGCAATGACGCGCCAGCTCGCAGCCATCATGTTTGCGGACATGACCGGTTATACGGCCATGATGCAGGAGGATGAGCAAAAGGCTAAGGTGCTGCGCGACAGGCAAAGGTCTGCACTGGAACGTTTTATTCCTGGACATAACGGTCGTATCATCCAGTATTTTGGCGACGGCACACTCAGTCTTTTCGGAAGTGCTATCGATGCCGTACAATCGGCAATAGCCATTCAACTGGAGTTGCAGAAAGATCCTAAAGTGTCACTGCGTATCGGCTTGCATTCCGGAGATGTGGTATATGATCATGAGGGGGTTTATGGCGACTGCGTAAACCTGGCATCACGCATTGAAGCTCTGTCCATACCTGGTGCAATTCTTGTATCCGACAAAGTGTATGATGAAATAAAAAACCAGGCTTCCATACACACAAGGCATCTTGGAAAATTCCAGCTAAAAAATGTAAAACGCAAGGTGGATATATATGCCATCACCAACGAAGGCGTTGTTGTTCCTGACCTGGCACAATTAAATATAAAAGCCGGAAGCGAAAAAACTATTGCTGTACTTCCTTTTGTAAATATGAGTTCGGATCCGGATAATGAATACTTCAGTGATGGCATTTCGGAAGAAATACTGAATGCGCTGACAAAGGTGGAAGGATTGCAGGTAACAGCCCGCACCTCCTCTTTTACATTCAAAGGTAAAAATGAAGATGTCCGGTCCATCGGTAGTAAACTGGGTGTATCAACGGTACTGGAAGGAAGCGTGCGCAAAGCAGGAAAACGGGTACGTATCACTGCACAACTTATTAATACTGCAGATGGGTATCATATCTGGTCCGAGACTTACGACAGCGATCTCGACGACATTTTCCAGGTACAGGATGAAATATCTCTGAAAATACTGGCGCGTCTAAAAGAAAATTTTGGAATTGCTAAAAAGCAGGACCCGATTATAAAAGCACCCACCGACAATATCGAAGCTTATAACCTGTACCTGCAAGGACGGTATCATTGGAACAAATCCAATCCCGAAGCCACATTCAAAGCGATTCATGCATTTGAAGAAGCCATCCGGCTGGATCCGCAGTTTGCTTCCCCTTACTGCTCCCTGTCCTACTGTTATTCTTCTCTCGGTTCGGCCGGGATTGTACCACCAACCGAAGCTTACCCGAAAGCTAAGGAATACACATTGAAAGCAATTGAGCTAAACCCTGAGCATGCAGAATCATACCTTTCACTTGCATCTATCAAATTTTATCATAATTGGGATTTTGATGGTGCCGAAGTTTCACTCTTGAAGGCGGAGGAACTTGGCCTCAACACATCCCTTTTCAACCAGGTGTATGGCTGGTTCCTGATCGCAAAAGGAGATTTTGCAAAAGCCATTGAGAAAATGGAACAGGCAGTTGCCCTCGATCCTCTTTCACTGCCACTCATGAGCAACCTCGCCGATGCTTATGCATTTGCCGGACGTTTTGATGAGGCCCTTGCACAATACGGTAAGATACTCGAAATGGATGCCCGATTCCGAAGAGGATTTGAAGGAAGAGGTATGATCTACCTTGCGATGGGCGAATATGAAAAGGCTATAAAGGAATTTGAGCAGTATCATCAACTAATTGGTCATCCATTGAAGGGTGTGAGTTCGTTAGGACATGCATATGCAGCATCTGGCAATATAAGTAAAGCGCAGGAATGCCTTGATAAACTAAAACAACGGGAAATTGCTGAACCCGGTGTGTTATTACATATGGATTACGCGTTTCTGTATACTGGTCTCAAAGAATATGATAAAGCATTTAGCTACCTGGATAAAACATATGAAAATCGCATGGGCATTGCCTGCCTGGGTATGATTTTCTGCATCCGCTACCCGATGCTGAACGAATTGCGTTCAGATCCCCGCTTCAAACAACTCGCCTCAAAAATGCGGATCAAACTGTAAGATGAAAATGTGGAAATGTGAAAATGTGGAGATGTGGAAATGGTTAATCGTAACCAAAGTGAATGCAATTAAATAATTTCAATCTGTAGTGTACTTCATTTTCACATTTCCACATCTTTACATTTTCACATTTGCTAATTGGTGCTTTTAAAGAAAATATTCAGCCCCATTTTTATTTCTGCATAGTGATTGATCTGACCTTCGATTTTATTGATGAGGTAGTCAAGTTCACCCGCATTTTCATCTGCATGCGTTACGGCGGCGCGGTTCACGTCATTAAAAACAAGGTCCCGTTCTTCTTCCAATGTGCTGATCACGGATTGAAATGTATAGCCTTCCATAAAGGGAGTGTCGTATGCTTTGTTGATGGATACAAACTCTTTGATCTCAGAAATCAACTCCGCATTATGCCTGCGCGCCAGGTCAAACCTTTCCAGTAATTGTTCCTTTTTGGTGGGAGCCATGATGGAAAATTAGATAAAAGATAAAAACTAATAGATAAAAATTGCTGTAGCGAAGGCTACAGGCTACAAGCCACAGGCTGCAGGCTACAGGTATTAAGATTGAATCTCTTCTTTATAATATTAAGCTTGCAGCCTGAAGCCTGTAGCTACCCTATGGTAAAAAGCCTACGTATTTTACCCGGTGCTTTCACAATATTTAATTGCTATTTTACAGGCCGAAGCCAAATCCAATCCTTTGAAGAAGCTAACTACCATCGCCCTGCTATTTATATGTCTCCATCAGGCATTGGCCCAGCCGTCCGACACACTTGGGGCATTGATACCGCAAAAAGAAAATGTAATTACAGCCGAAACCATTGTGAAGGTTGAAAACCTGGGAGCAAAGATCAATACGCGATTGCCCGAACTAAGACCAACGATTTCTGCAGATGGTAATATCCTGTTCTTTATTTGCCAGAACCACCCCGAAAACACAAAGTATAATTCCATTCGAAATTCGCAGGATATATGGTATGCATTTCGTGACAGTTCGGGATTATGGAGCGAGGCGATGCATATGGATTTTCCTTTGAACACTTATCACTACAATGCAGTATTCTGGATCTCTCCTGACAATAACCGGATACTTATCCGCAACGCGTATATCGATGGCGACTATGTAGGCAACGGGGTAAGCCTGAGTTACCTCGATAAGCGAGGGCGCTGGAGCAAACCCGAAATGCTCAAGATCAGGAATTACGGAAAGTATGACCGCGGCAGACAATATGGTGCTACCATGGCGCATGACGGCCAAACCCTGTTGTTGTATATGACTGAAGAAAAAGGTGGTATTCTGAACGATATTTATGTATGCTTCCTTTTAAAGGATGGCACATGGTCGGAACCAAAAACTCTTGGGAAGAAAATTAACCTCCCAAAATACGATGAAATGACGCCTTACCTCGCATCGGATGGCGTAACGCTTTACTTCAGCAGCAATCGGCCGGGTGGATTGGGTGATAATGATATCTGGATGACGAAACGCCTCGATAGCACCTGGCAAAAATGGAGCGATCCCATTAACCTCGGAAGCCCGATCAATACTCCCGAGTGGGATGCTTTTTTTACACTCGATGCCGGTGGAGAGTATGCTTATCTTACCAGCAGTGCTGAGGGCTATGGTGAAAGTGATATTGTGCGGGTAAAACTCCTCGAACGCGAACGTCCCGATCCCGTCATCCTCGTAAGTGGAAACGTATATAATAAGAAAACAAATGAGCCACTCAGTGCATCCCTGGTATATGAAACGTTGCCGGATGGTGCCGAAGCAGGTAATGGAATATCCAACCCGGAAGATGGCGCCTTCAAGATCGTATTACCTTATGATAAGAATTACCTGATACGGGCAACAGCGGATCATTTCTTTGCGCAATCCGAAAACCTGAACCTCGACTCATTGGTAAAAGCAGGATACAAGGAGATACATAAAGACCTGTTCCTGGTGCCCATTGAAATCGGGCAGGTTGTACGCCTTAACAATGTGTTCTTTGATTTTGACAAGTGGGACTTGCGACCGGAGTCATTCCTGGAACTTAACCGTGTAGTAAAACTATTGCAGGATAACCCGGCAATCGAGATTGAAATGAGTGCGCATACGGACAGCTATGGCTCTGATGATTATAATTACAAACTGAGCGACAACAGGGCAAGGTCGGTAATGGAATATATTCTTGCAAAGGGAATTTCACCTAATCGCATTACCTCGCAGGGTTATGGCGAAACAAAACACGTAGCTCCTAACGATACACCGGAAAACCGGCAGTTGAACCGAAGGGTTGAGTTTACTATTCTCAAGAATTAACCCTCGATGCAAATGTGAAAATGTGAAAATGTGGAAATGTGGAGATGTGGAAATGAAGTGTTCCGGATATAAAAGCGCTTGCGTGCCTATGCGGAATAGTTCTATTTTTAACCATTCCACATTTCCACATTTTCAAATCTCCACATTTGTTAAAGCGGTTTGAACTTCAATTCCTGCCCTCCTACCGAAGCTTCATACATAAGTCCACCCTTTGTTTGGGTGAAGATCATAATACCGTTGGTATACTTTGCATTTGCCGATGCTCCTTTCGTGGCAGCAACAGCCGATGCCTGGGCAGAGAATTCAATTTTATTTTGTTTGAACCTGTCCATTTGTTCTTTGGTTTCAAAGAAAATCACTTCGCGGTATGCCTGGCCGCCAAACTGGAAACCGACAGTGGCCTGCTTCATCGATGCTGTACCAACAATTGATCCCTGTTCGTATGCAATTCCATTGCCGGCAGCACCACCAATACCAATTGCGCCTTTTCCAACATTGGGAAGAATAACATAGCCATAAGCGTTATCAAACAAATTTTTCATTAACCCGTCTACCTGGATGAATTCTGCTTTGGCTTCGTTACTGTCATCAATTAACTTATTCGTCTTATTTTCCTGTGCCATTACTGATCCACCAAAGATCAGTCCTATTGCCAACAAGATAGTTCCCAAACGTAAATCCCGTAATTTTTTCATAACTGTTTTTTAATTGGAGGTTACAAGGATTATGCCGCTATGTTGCATAGCAGCTTCTTGAGTTGGAATTAAGAATAGTTTAATTGAAGTCAGGCTGGTGATCCTGTTAATTGATTTTACCACATAGATCATCTTAGTTTACACATAGAATTTCCATGTTGCCCTATGATTAGCTATATGGCTATGTGATAAAAAAACGAAGGAGAATTATTTCGAACCGGGGTTTTCCGTCTTTAGTAATTTGAACCAGGTGGCCTTAAACCGGTTGTTTACAAGTTCGCCCTGCACTTCAGCCTTGCGGACCGCTTCACAGAATCCATCCTTAGCGTGTGCATCGCCATGATCGTCGATTTTAGTGCCATCGACGAAATATGCTTTCCCATCGATACGTACAGCGAGATCACAGCTTTTACCCGGCAGTTTGAACTGGCATTCTCCACAAGATGCTTCTACTACCTGCACCTTTTTGGTAGAGTCGTATTTGAGTGGTTTGTTTTCCTGGCTATTGGCAGCACAGGTTACAAAAAGGGTCGCAATTAAAACAAATATTTTCTGCATGGTGAAGGGTTGAAGCACAAAATTATATGTTTTAGTTAAACAGCGAAAGTTTCTATTTAGGGATACGGTATGCCTGTGACTGTAACAACTCTCGACTCCAAGGGCACCTCCCCAAAAAAATTCTCCATTGTTTTTTTTAACTTTATTGCACGCCAACTTAGCTCAGCTGGCAGAGCATTTCATTCGTAATGAAAGGGTCGTCGGTTCGACTCCGATAGTTGGCTCAGATTTCTTATCTGCAAAATCTGCATAACCTGCATAATCTGCGAGAATTTGTGGTTCGAAATTTAGTTTCTCGCAGATTACACAGATGGAGCGGATAAAGCAGATAATAATAAAACTCTTCGCAAATAGAGCAGATAAAGCAAATAGTAATTAACCACTTCTCCTCTTTTCGCTCTCCAACCTCTTAGCTCCAAAAAACCATTAACTTCATTTTTTTAAAACAAAACCCAACCAACTTATGAAAAAGTACATTGTTGAGTTCATTGGTACTTTCTTTCTTGTTCTTTGTATCGGATTAGTTGTTATCGAAGGCGACCTGGGAGCACTTACCCCCCTTCCTATCGGAGCCATGCTAATGGTGGTGGTGTATGCCGGCGGTCATATAAGTGGGGCACACTACAATCCTGCAGTAACGCTTGCAGTATGGATGCGTGGCCGATGCCCCAAGTCAGATGTGTTGCCCTATATGCTTTCCCAAATTGCCGGCGCAGCACTGGCCGCCTTCGTCGTCACTTATCTTAAAGGCAGCGCAATGCCTGAAACTGCTCTGACAAGGGATGATATTCCCAGGGCCCTGGTGGCCGAATTTCTCGGAACATTCTTACTCGTGTACGTGGTATTAAATGTCGCTACCAGTAAAAACACCAGTGGCAACAGCTTTTATGGCCTTGCTATTGGTTTTACGATTCTTGCTTGTGCGTATGCACTTGGTAGTTATAGCGGAGGTGCGTTTAACCCGGCTGTCGCCATCGTGATAAGCATTATGAAATTGTCAAGCTGGACAGATCTCTGGATATTCCTGGTTTCCTGTTTTGGCGGAGCAGCCCTTGCTGCGCTTGTATTTAAGGCAGTCAATCCTGACGATAAGTGAATAGATAAAATATTTAAAAAAGTCCTGACGTGCAGGACTTTTTTGTTTATAGCCGTTTGCCTATGCCCATTTGGTTGATTTATTTAACCAGGCTTTTTCGTCGTGTCCTTTGTGCGCCCGTTGTGTTCGTTGTGGGCACAACGTGCTAATAAAGTGATAAGCATCCCTGTCGCTTGTTAAACAAATGTTGATACTACTACATTGAATGCAACAGTTCATGCACTGCTGTTGTCAGTTCACCCAATTGCATAATGAAACAGAAATTATAGTTCCAACTTTGTTGCACCAATGCTTTTTTTACACAAACCTTAAACCATGTATAAATTACTTCTTCTCCTGACTGTCGTTACATTATTTGCCGGATGTCAAAAAGAAAGGGATAAAAACCCTGGCGATCCCGAAACACATCCTCCCATGACATATACCGACCTTAATGACGCCCAGCTACAGTTTGGCGGGAGTAAAAGCCTGGACATTGACGCCAACGGTTCTGTAGATTTTCATTTCCATACATTGTATGTAGGTGATGCACTTTTAAGGCGCGATCGTAAACAATATTATATCACCTCCGGCATTGGGGTTAATCTACTTAACGATGCAAACGACCAGTCGCCGGTTTTACAGAAAGGCGATGGGGTCAAACCCATCCATCCTGGCTATGACTGGTGGCAAATTTCTTCCATCGTATTGGCAGAAAAAATTATTCCCGAAGGTGCCGCCGAATTCTGGCAGGGCAACTGGAAAAATGTAAGCCATAAATACATACCCGTTCAGCTCATGAAAGATGAAAAACCTTATCATGGCTGGATTGAGGTAAGCTTCGATACGTTTACTGAAAAATTATTGCTCCACCGCGCGGGAATCTGTGCCCTTCCGGATGTTGAGATCAAGGCAGGTTATTAACGATGAGGCTGGTGTAACCTACCTATTATAGGAGTTCTTCTATGTGCCCACTATGCTGACCTATGCATCTATGTGTTAAAAAAACGACTGCCTTGAGCCCCCAACCTAAGTACCAACACCAGTTTTTCTTCTTTTATTTTTTTATAAATATCTTGCCCTAAAATCCCGTAAATGAAGTCTTTTGTTGCCCTGCTAACCTGTCTTTTCAGTCTTACCAGCCTGTCATTATTTGCACAATCCACGGATGTAGAAATCAAAGACGTGGATACAGCTACTTCAGTATTTGAAAAAGTAGAGATCGAGGCTGAGTTTCCTGGAAAGTTGGCTGGCTGGAGAAAATACCTGGAGAAGAACCTGAATGCAAATATTCCGATCGACAATGGTGCGCCTATTGGCATCTATACAGTAATAGTGCAATTTATTGTTGACAAGCAGGGTAACGTTTCCGGCGTAAAGTCGCTTACCAACATGGGGTACGGAATGGAAGCAGAAGTAGTGCGCGTAATTAATAAATCGGGTAGCTGGGAACCGGCTATTCAAAAAGGAAAACCGGTGAAGGCCTACCGTAAACAACCTGTAACATTTGTAGTACAGGACGATGACGTGGAAATTGTCACTCAAACTGATTTCGTACTTTATGCTAATACTGACAATGCAGTCGGCATAAGTATTAGAAAAGTAAAGTCTGACGACCTCGATGTAAGTATTACAGGCGGAACTGTAAAACCTGCTGGTGATGGCAACTTTATCGTACGTGTTAATAAAACCGGGAGGGCTGTCATGCACATCAGGAGTATTAAAAAAGGCAAGGAACTTGCTGCAGTAAGCTTTGATGTAAGGAAAAAATAATTTGATAGAAAACACACTGTTAATTTTAATCTTTTCACTTTTAGCTTTCACCTTTCTTGCACCCACATATACAAAACCTGTTGAGCTGCATCGACCTGGAGGAAAAGGAACAGGCCAACCGGTATAAGCTGGATCAATCGCACACGCTCAGGCAACTGAAAGCAGAAGGACTGGCCATGCATCCCCTGATCGTAACACGAAAGTCTTTTGGTTATGCTGACTTTCCCGAAATAAGTTTTCGCCTATCGTTTCCTCCCGAAGCAAGTCTTTTCAGAGACGGCGCCGCCATTGAATGTTTTGTTGCTGGCGAAGACCCCGTAAAAGGTGTGTTGATAAATCTCGACGGCAAGTCGGGTGAATTTCGACTGTTTGCTCCCGACTTTCCCGATTGGATAGAAGATGATGGTGTGGGTATAAAGCTGGCACCCGATACGCGTACGAGCAGCATAATGAAAAAAGCCTTGGCCGACCTGGAAAAAAATAAACGGCTCTTCACTCTTTTTGAGCAACTACATGATGATTCGCCACAAAATATAGGGGCGCAGTTGCTGAATTCCAACAATCCTGGGCTGGTATTTAAAAACAAAAAATTAAATGAAAGCCAGCAGGAGGCTATAAGTGCAATTGCACAAAACGAGGAGCTCCTGGTCGTACATGGCCCTCCCGGTACGGGCAAGACAACTACATTGGTAGAAGCCATCTATCAACTCGTGCGCAGGAATGAAAAGGTTTTAGTAACAGCTCCCAGCAATGCTGCGGTTGATAATATTGTGAAGGGGCTAATACAGCAAGGTATCAACGTTGTCCGCGTTGGTAATAGCAGTAAAGTGGATGAAACTATTTTCAAGCATACACCAGAAGGCAGGTTAGCTGGAAGCCAGCAACTAAAAGAGATCAAGCAATTAAAAATTCGGGCTGAAGAATTTCGCCGCATGGCGCTTAAATACAAGCGAAGTTTTGGGAAGGCAGAACGCGAACAGCGCAACCTGCTCTTTAAAGAAGTAAAGAATATCCGAACGGAAATTAAGAAGTTGCAAGCCTACAATGAAGAAAAATTATTCAATGAGGCGGAAGTAATAGCTGGTACACCTATCGGCCTTTTCGATGCGGGCATCGATCATCTAACATTTGAAACATTGGTAGTTGATGAGGCCGGGCAATGCATCGAACCCCTGGCCTGGTGCATTTTTCCATTGGCCAACAAGTTTGTTTTGGCAGGCGATCACTGGCAGCTACCTCCTACTGTTTTGAGTCATGAAGCGGCAAGGCTGGGACTCAATCGTTCGATCCTGGAGGCGGCTATTCCACGTATACCAGCCGTGTATTTGCTCAACGTACAATACCGCATGCGGAAGGTGATTGCCGGCTTCAGCAATAATTATTTCTATAACGACCTGTTACAAACTGCAGCTCACCTGGACGACAAAGGGGCCCATATTACCTTCATCGATACTGCCGGTTCAGGATATGCCGAAAGCCACGGGCCCGATGGCAACAGTTTGCAAAACGAGGGTGAATTGCACATCGTGCAACAACTAATCGTTACTGAATCACTCGATCCACGCACCACCGCATTTATTTCTCCCTATGCAGGACAGGTAACGGTAGCCAAGGAAAGTTTGCCAAAGGAAATGCGTGTAAGCACCATCGACAGCTTCCAGGGCCAGGAAAAGGAATGCATCATTGTATCACTCGTGCGAAGTAATGATGAGGGTGAAATTGGTTTCTTAAAAGATTACCGAAGAATGAATGTGGCCATCACCCGCGCAAAAGAACAGCTATTTGTAATTGGTGATAGTGCCACTATCGGTGCCGATCCGTTTTACAATGCGTTTTTAACATACATTGAAAAAGTTGGAACTTATCGAACAGTTTGGGAGTTCGAAAACCTATGATAAAGTGATAATGTGATAATGTGGAAATGTGGAAATGTGAAAATGAAAGCTAGAACGTGTCCTAATTATAGAATGTCCTAATGTTCATAATAATTTTCACATTTCCACATTTCCACATTTTCACATTATCCTTCAGTGTACTTTTTAAAATTATCAAGTATTGCCTGCCAGCCTCCTCTTTGCAATTCTTCGGAGTGGGTGGTTTCAGCGTCGAATTTTTGTACCACTTTGGTTTTATTTCCTTCCGCGGTAAAATCAATAATTACTTTGCGTCCGTCACCCATTGTGTACTCAATATATTTATTAGGAATTACTTTATCATACACGCCTCCAAAGTCAAAACCAAAGCTGCCGTCTTTTGCTTCCATGCGTGACATGAACTTACCACCGTCGCGGAGATCATTCTCGGCACGTGTAGTATGCCAGTCGTCCGACGCATGGGCCCATTTGGTGATATGCTCGGGTTTGTTCCAGTATTCCCAAACTTTCTCTACTGGCGCTTCGACTGAATTTTGTACGGTAATTACTGTCTTTTCCTGGGTTGCCATATTTACAAGTTTTAAAGTTTTAAAATCAGGCTATTCTTACAGATCTGGCTCCTGTGAATATCTTAACTCAAAACTAATAGCAAAAACCATTGCATGTACAGTGCAAATGCGACCAATCGGGGGTTAGTTGCGACTTAATTCCTGATGGCCTGCAACAATGACCCACATCCTTTTTCCAGTGCACGTGCAGCGGCTTCATCTGCCTTGCCATCAAATTTGCCACTAACTTTTTCTTCAGCTTTGGTGGAACCGGTTCCTGTATTGATGAGCGTCATGGTCGCGTCAACATTATACCCTGAAGTGGCCGTGGGATCGGTATTCTTTATTGCCTTTAAGATGCTTCCAGCCTTGCTTCCCTGTTTTACTTTGGTAATATCCGTTTTTAAGGTAAGGTCGCAATTATATTTCTTTGCGTCTTCTTCTGAATTGATGGCAATCGCTTCTACTTTATTGCCTGAAAGACTGGCTACCATTCGCTGTTGCAGCAAATTCAATTGAAGTGTACTTTCCCCAGCCGGCACCAGCACGCCTATTCGCATGCTTCCAGATTTCTTGGGTTCATTGGGATTCACGGCCGCAGATACCTGCCCGGCCTGGTTGGCGCCCATTTGTTTCATATAGGCATTAGCATCGAAAGGTTCCTGCAGGTCTTCCTGGTTTTTAGTTTCGGTGTACCCTATCGGTATTTCAAACAACATTGAATCAAGCTTGACGGTAGAAAATTCGAGTGTTTCAATATTGGTGACATATTCAGAAGTTTCTGTTCTTCCTCCCATAACCATCGTCCTTTTTTCTATTAAAGGGAATCCGAGTTTACCCTTTCCACTTCTCTTTGAAACAAAGCGGTCGCGGCACTCCAGTTTGCCATCATTTTTATTGGACATGGATCCGCCTCCGTAACTTACCGGGCAATTGAACTCGGGTAGGTCAATATACCAGCCATCTGTTTTAATGAGCATACTATCCTTCATCATACAGGCGTCTGCACTGGGTTTTATTTTCTGCGTGCTCCACACATGCCTTGCAGTAACGCCAAACATTTTCTTCCTTTCGCCAGTGTCGGTAATATTATAATACATGTAGATGATACCACCTGTTTTTGTTTCCTGTTTGGTGTCTTGTGGTTTGCTGGCAGCGGGTGCTGGTTTGGTTTTGGGAGCGGGCTTTTCTTCGTCCTCTTCGATCTCTTTTACAAATGGATCAATAAAATATAATTTCTTCTTATCGTTGATGCGAATGGTGCGTTTCAAATCACATTGCTCAATAGTAACAAGGTTGGCACCCATGCCGGCATAACCGCCGCCTTCCGTGCGCTTGCGCGAGCCTTTCACGTAGATCGTCGACTCCGACTTCATGGTGGATATCGACATTACCTGGCGCAGTTTATACTGTTGGGATTTTGCAATGGATGGGGTAAGTATGGCAAGCATACAAACCATAAGCAGGAAGTTAATTGAATGAACTTTCATAGCAGAATGTTTTAAAAGTCGAAACTAGGTGAACATGGAAGTTTTGAAAAACGGATAGTGTACCAGTTGTTTCAAAACAATGATGAAGTGCTGTATGTATTTCTACAAGGAGGGTATGGAGTGATTACCAAAGGATATAAGTAATTCCGTTGACTGCCTGGCGATAATAGCCGGTTTTTAATGCCCCACCCATATCGCGCCGGTCGAAGGATGAATACCATGCATATTTTACACCGCCGATGGATTTTACTTTGCCACTATTATTGCGGTCATCAAATGCTGAATAGTACGTCAACTGCGTGCCACCGATAGACCTGAGTTTGCCACGGTATGCTTCGTTTTCAAACTCGTTATAGTATTCAAGGCGAAGATTACCTATCATCTTTAATTTTCCACGCACCGCTTTGTTGTCGTAGGGATTATAGTAGTCGAGAAATATTCTACCCACTGATCTTACTTTGCCGACATGCGTTTCGTCAGAAAATGCATTGTAGTAGCTGATGGCGCAAGTACCTATCATTTTTATTCGCCCTTTAGAAATAGAGTCGCCTTCTACCCCATAATAATCGATACGGCCGGTAAAGGGTTGCAATTGGGGAGCATAATAATCTCCGCGCAACGCTTTCACTTCCGTGCCCCACTCAATAAGATTTCCCTCTGCTGTAATACGCAGCAGTATACCTTGCTCGGTCTTAATTGAAAAATAAACGAGATTGGCTCCACTTGAAAAGGTGACCTGGCTAAGCTCCTGGGCTTGCGCCGGTTTTAGGAAAAGAAGCAACAATATGGTAGGGAATAAAAACCTGGCCTGCATAGACTAAAGATAATAAAAGTTTTCTCGCGGTGCACAGGAGAAAGTACTGCGGCGCGTCACCCATTCACACATAAGCGCAAAGAGCCCTGGTATGAATTTTCAGCCTTCAACACCCGGTTGCATGATTTATGGATACTATCTTTAGGGGCAACGAAATAAATATGGAAAAAATAATTAAATGGGGCATAATTGGTTGCGGTGATGTATGCGAAGTAAAGAGTGGTCCCGCCTTTAATAAAGTGGAAAATTCCCGCCTGGTGGCAGTTATGCGCCGCAACGCTGCAAAAGCAAAAGATTATGCGGAACGGCATGGAGTATCGAAATATTACGATCAGGCAGAAGCACTCATTAATGACGACGATGTAAATGCCATTTACATTGCCACACCTCCCTCCTCACATGAACTATATGTCGAGCTGGCGCTCAAGGCAGGGAAACCGGTATATGTTGAAAAACCAGTTACTATCAATGCCTCTTCCTGCGAACGGATGATTGACCTGGAGAAAAAATATGGGGGCAAGGTTAGCGTGGCCCACTACCGTCGTTCACTGGAACTTTTTATAAAAATAAAGGCACTGGTGCAGCAGGAAGCTGTTGGAAAAATAAAGTTGATTTGTCTGAAAATGCTACAGCCCGTATCCAATAGACTGATAACACAAACGAGTGATAACTGGCGGGTCAACCCGGCCATTTCCGGTGGAGGATTATTTCACGACCTGTCGCCACACCAACTTGATATTTTATATTGGATCTTCGGCGAGCCAAAACACCCGACGGTATTAGCAACTAACCAGGGCGGACACTATGCCGCACCCGACAATGTGTTGCTGCAGGCAATTTTTCCCAATAACATCGGGTTTAATGGTACCTGGAATTTCAATGTTGGAGAGGTTTCAACGACTGACCAATGCGAAATAATTGGGGATGCAGGAATCATTCACTTCGCGTTCTTTCGCCAGGGGATAGTAGAATTAATAACCGCCGATAAAACTGAAACATTCACTTACGAATTTCCCGCACATATCCAACAGCCACATATAGCACGTGTCGTAAAATATTTCAACAACGAAGGCGACAATCCCTGTTCGCTTGAAGAAGCTTTAGTTACACTTCGAATAATCGAAAAAGGAGTATAAGGCTAAGAGTTTAAATGAGGAAAGGAGTAAAAGAGATCTAGCAACTTTATATAGTTTTCACTCCTGCCACCAACCTCTGCATATCCTCAGCAAAATTATACAGCGACGGCGTTACCCGCACACATCCATCGTCTCCGAGATTACGGCCCACCGTAAGTATCCGGTGTTGTTTGAATAAATAATCGGCAACTTCTGATGCCTTTTTATTTTTAACCCGGAAAGAAGCAATCGCGCAGGAAAACTGTGGATCAGCAGGTGTTACAATTTCCACGTTCGGTTGCTGGCTCAAAGCTTTTACCCAAATACTTTTCAGGTAATGCAGTCGTTGGGTTATACGATCAATTCCCATCAGTCGATGAAAAGCCAGGCTATCCGGGATGGTCATAATCACTGCAAATGGTGTGGTGCCGAAATGAGATAGCTTGGCAATACTATTAGCTTCCACGTTCACATCGCCGTATAGTGGACGCATTTCTTTAATCCTATCCTTCTTTACATACAACACGCCGGCGCCCACCGGGTTGCCGATCCATTTATGAAGGTTGAGGCCCACGAAGTCGGAACCGAGCGCAGGCAAACTGAATTTTATCTGTCCCAGTGCATGTGCCGAGTCGGTAATAGTATCTATTCCTTTTACGCGGGCCATCGCCGCTATTTTCGCTACGGGTATGATGAGGCCGGTAATATTCGACACATGTGTGAGTAATATTACCCTGGTCTTTGTGGTGAGTTGTTTTCGGTAAGCTTCTACTATTTCGTCATCGCTCTGTGGCAACAACGGCATTTCAAACGCGTTTACTTTTATTAGTCCCCTTTTTTCAAGCATGCGAAATGTTTCGATCATGCTGAAATAATCAAGCTGGTTGATCAGCACTTCATCACCGGGCTGAAATGGATAACCCTGGATAGCGATATTCAACGCTTCCGTAGCGTTGCGGGTGATGATAATTTCTTCTTCTGCCACTTCGAGAAATGATGCCAACTCTTTCTTTACACCAGAAGATATGTAAGGAAACCCTTTACGGGCAAATTGGGCGGCCTGTTTGTTTGCGTATTGCGTGTTTTTAAGAAAAGCCTCCAGCACGGGTTTTGGCTGTATACCATAGTAACCATTCTCCAGGTTGATGTAATCATTCGCAACATCGTAATATTTTTTCGCGATGCGTCCCCAGTATTTTTCATCATCAGGTGCACCCTGGCCCTTGAAATCGTTTGGATCCATCATGGTTGTTGAATTATCCGTTGCAAAGAGGGAGAAGGGAAAACCAGCGAGTGCTATTCCACTACTAACCTGCGTCAAAAATTTTTTCCTATCTGCCATAATAAAGTTGAGTGATAAGTCGACAGCTTAATATATCGAACAGTTAATATGATATGCGAATAAAAAATTTTATACCTTTTATTTTTTATCTTTTAACTTATATCTAAGCGGTACTTCCAACCCTTTGCTGAATATCCAGGTCATTCTCCCTGGCAACATCCTGCGCAATACCATACCCCGCATCTGCATGCCTGATAACCCCCAGGCCCGGATCATTTCTTAGCACCCGGGCCAGACGTGCTGCCGCTTCATCCGTACCATCTGCAACGATCACCATCCCGGCATGAATGCTATATCCCATCCCTACTCCTCCTCCATGGTGCAAGGATACCCAACTAGCACCACCCGCGGTATTCATGAGTGCATTTAATATCGGCCAGTCGGCAACGGCATCGGAACCGTCCAGCATGCCTTCGGTTTCGCGATTGGGAGATGCTACCGAACCAGTGTCGAGGTGATCGCGACCAATCACGATGGGTGCTTTTACTTTTCCAGTACGCACCAGTTCATTAAATGCCAGGCCTGCTTTTTCACGCTCTCCCTGTCCCAGCCAGCATATCCTGGCTGGTAAACCCTGGAAAGCGATCTTTTCTTTTGCTAGTCTCAACCATCGCTGCAGCCCTGCATTATGAGGAAACATTTTTGAAATTAATTCGTCCGTTACGGCGATATCCGCAGGGTCACCGCTGAGTGCAGCCCACCGAAACGGTCCTTTCCCTTCACAGAATAACGGTCGGATATATGCGGGAACGAATCCAGGGAACTCAAATGCATTGGTAAGCCCTGCTTCCTGGGCACGCGCGCGCAGGTTATTGCCATAGTCAAAAGTGATAGCCCCGCGGTTTTGCAATTCGATCATAAGTTCAACGTGGCGCTTCATACTCGCATAACTCAGCTCGAGATATTTATTGGGATCTTCTTCACGCATAATCGCCGCCTGCGTGTTGTTCAATGTATGGGGAATATACCCGATCAGTGGATCGTGAGCGGAAGTTTGATCGGTAAGCGTATCGGGAACAATATTGCGTTCCAGCATTCTTTCAAGCAGGCAAACAGCATTGCACAACACACCGATAGATAATACTTCACCATTATGCTTTGCTTCGAGTGCACGGTCAATGGCGTCGTCCATGTTCTCGAACCATATATCACAGTATTTGGTTTCGATTCTTTTCTCAATCCTCCACTTTTCTACTTCCGCAACCAGGGCCACACCATCATTCATTGTGATAGCGAGTGGCTGAGCACCGCCCATGCCGCCGAGACCAGCGGTTACATTCAGTGTTCCTTTTAATGATCCGTTGAAATGTTTGTCAGCAACGGCTGCATAGGTTTCATAAGTACCCTGCACAATTCCCTGCGAACCGATGTAGATCCATGATCCTGCTGTCATTTGACCATACATCATCAGTCCTTTCTTTTCCAGTTCGTCGAAATGTTTCCAATTGGCCCAGTTAGGCACAAGTTGCGAATTGCTGATAAGTACCCGTGGCGCATCCTTATGCGTTTTCATAATTCCAACCGGCTTGCCGGATTGTATGAGCAGTGATTCGTCGTTTTCCAGCACTTTCAATGCGCTGATGATGTTATCAAGTGCGTCGAAATTGCGGGCAGCTTTTCCCCTGCCTCCGTACACGATCAGATCGTCTGGACGTTCGGCTACTTCGGGGTTTAGATTATTTAGCAACATACGCAACGCAGCTTCTTGCACCCATCCTTTGCATTGCAGGTTTTTCCCGGTAGGGGTTTTGTATTTTACTGCGTCGTATAAAGCCGTTGTAGTTTCCATAATTTTCTTGTTTAAGTAAAAATTGAAAAGACATTAAAGTCTGGCTGCTTAGCTTCTTTGGGTCGGTTGCGTGATACCTCCACAAAAGTCGCAATAAATTAAATATCTTCATTCCCACCAAAACTACTACATGCGATGAGCATTCACATCAATGCCAACCCGGGTGATATTGCACCCATCGTACTCCTTCCCGGCGATCCTTTAAGGGCAAAGCATATTGCCGACAATATGATGACTGATGTAAAACAGGTAAGCAACACCCGCAATATATTATTTTTCACCGGCCAGTATAAAAACACACGGCTTAGTATTGGCGCCAGCGGTATGGGCATTCCATCCATGGGTATTTATTCGTACGAATTGTATACCCAGTACAACGTGGAATGCATTGTACGCATTGGTACATGCGGTGCCTATCTTACATCACTTAACCTGTATGATTTAATTAATGTCGAAACGGCTTTTAGTGAATCGACTTATGCCCGTTGTGCATTTAATTATACCGAAGATCATTTTCGCAACCAGGGAAAAGCATTTGGGATTATCAATGATACTGCAAAGCAAATAGGCATGAATGTTCATAGTGGGCCGGTTCATTCCGGGGATGCGTTTTATACTTCGTCAAAAGCCCTTCCCAAAATCGCGGTGACGAATAAGTGCCTGGCTGCAGAGATGGAAGCGTTTGCGCTTTTTGCGAATGCGCGATACTGTAATAAGATGGCGGCTGCGTTGTTGACGGTCTCGGATATTATTCCGGATAGGAAGATGATAAGCCCGGATGAAAGGGAACGTTCGCTACATCAAATGGCGACTTTAGGGCTTGAAGCTTGCGTTCGGATTCCATCTCAACCAGGCTAACAGAGGAAAATGAGTTAGTACGCCCACAGAGTACACAGGGAAGCACAGAGTTTCACAGAGATTCTCCGTGGTTCTCTGTGCTTCCCTGTGTACTCTGTGGGCGTACTAACTCATTATCTCATTGCTAGAGTCCCGCCACTTATATACTAAACTCTTCAAAGCCGTTATTCAAAAAACCATCTCTTGATTTGGCAAACTCATTCACCTCCCCAACAAAAGAAAAATCTTTTACAATGCCCACCACTTTATTTACATCATCTGCAAAGATCCTGTCCTCTTCAGCAAAACCAATAAATTTCCGTACATACTGGTGAGCAAATTCGAGAACGGCGCTGCTCTTTAAGGGACGCCGGAATTCGATGGCCTGGCAGGCCGTCATCAATTCAATTGCCAGGATAAATTCCAGGTTGTCGAGCACCTGGTTGAGCTTGCGACCACTGATGCTTCCCATGCTTACGTGATCTTCCTGTCCCAATGAAGTGGGGATACTATCTGCACTGGCAGGAAAGCACAGAGTTTTATTTTCCGTAACCAGGGCAGCGGTAGTGTATTGAGGAATCATAAAACCGCTGTTGAGTCCCACGTTTTTCATGAGAAGCATGGGTAGCCCCCATTTACCTTCGAGTAATAGATAACATCGCCTGTCGGAAATATTTCCAATCTCGGCTGCTGCAAAGCAGGCATAGTCCAGCGGCAGTGCAAGTGGTTGTCCATGAAAATTGCCACCGCTAATTGTATCGTCTTCATTAAATATAATCGGGTTATCTGTTACCGCATTCAGCTCGATTTCTGTCAGTGCTTTCAAATGCAGCCATGCATTACGTGATGCGCCGTGCACCTGGGGCATGCATCGCAGGCTGTAAGGATCCTGTACGCGACCGCAATCAACATGACTCTGCATAATATCCGATTGTTGCAAAAGAATTCGCAGGCGTTGTGCTACCAGTTTATTTCCCTGGAAGGGACGCAGATCATGCAGCCTTGCATCGAAAGGCGCCTTGGTACCGGTCAATGCTTCGAGACTCATGGCGCCAATTATGTCTGCCGCCTCCAGGCAATTGTGCATACGCTGCACAGCTTTTATCGCAAAGGATAAAATAAACTGTGTGCCGTTGATCAGTGCGAGGCCTTCCTTTGGGCCTAATTGTATCGGAGATAAACCTAATTGGGTTAACAGTTCCGAAGCTTTGGATCTTTTTCCTTTATAAAAACATTCACCAAGACCAATGAGTGGTAGAAACAAATGTGCCAAGGGTGCCAGGTCGCCCGATGCGCCCACACTTCCTTTTTCGGGAACTACGGGAATCACATCCTGTTCGATGTGCCAGATGATGCGTTCCAAAGTTTCCAATTGCACCCCAGAGTAACCTTGCGCCAAAGCATGCACTTTTGTAATGAGCATAAGTTTGGCAATTTCCGAAGGCACCGGGTGACCAACCCCAACGCTGTGACTTTCGAGGATTTTGTATTGTAGGGTGGCCGTATCTTCTGGGGAGATGGGTGTATTGGCAAGAATACCGAAACCGGTATTTACACCATACACGGTTTTATTTTTTGCGACGATTGCATTTACATGATCATGGCTTTTGGTGACGTTGGCAATAGCCTTATCATTTAATAAGCCCTTTATGCTTCCGGACGCGATGGCGAGTGCAGTGCCGGCGGTAAGCTGGTCGATACCGTAATTGAAAATGTTCATGGCGGCAAAACTAAGGAGAAAATGGTGGGTTCCCTGAAAGGGGTTTCTCGCGGCGAACGCAGTTTAAAAGATATTTCTTAATTAAAATGAAACATTGCGGCGGCGCAGCGAGACTGCCTGGCGGCTTGTTCCATCCACTTTGCGTGCTTTGCGTGAAAACTTCCACTGATTTTTGGATGAACGACGCAGCAGGCGCCGCGAGAAATCTATCTACATGTTATCTTTATGAAAATTATTTTTATGTTCCGTGTGCTATTGGCTATACTTTTCACTTTCCAGTTTTTTACAGTCTCATCCCAAACATTAAAAAAGCTTCCTGTTGGTCGTTCCGGCTGTTCTATATATACCTACTGTCCAACCAAGTTTGATTTTGATTACAGCGAAGATTCATCAGGTGTGTATACGGGTGAATGTTTGAATACCGAAGTTACCTATGGCACTATCTGCATTAAGTTGCTCAGACCCATCAGCGACCTGGCTGCTGCGGAAGAAATGATGATCTCCTATCTTGACTTTCTGAAAGCAGATTTTCATGTTAAGAAATCTGTTGGTTATGGTAAGGGGCATATCCTGAATAAAAATGAACAAACGCGCGGCGTTCTCGATTATTGGAAAGACACCGAAGAGCAAAACTGGAAAGTTAAGGGCTGGACGGATGGCAAATTTATCGGTGTGATGTATGCGTACAGTAAAAAAGAATTGCCGGAGGCAAAAGTGAATGCGTTCCTGGATGGGTTTCGATTGCCAGAATCCAAATAATAATTGTTGAAAAGGTTTTATTCGCTTTTTTAACACATAGACACAAAGATCATCATAGTTTACACATAGCTATGTTGATCTTTGTGTCTATGATTCTACCTGCCCGCCGGCAGGCAGGTGTGGTAAAAAGACGCAAAGGGAAATAATTCTAATTAGGCGATGATTTTGAAAGCTGTTCCAATCTCTTATACCCAAGCCGTGAGGGCGAGAGCTCAAGACTCATGAGTGAGTTGATTTTCCCATCTCTTATTTTCCAGATATCCTGGTAGAGCATGGAGTCGCGCACATTGTTGCGATGGGTCCACTTGTTATATATCAGTGCCATTACCCATTCTTCCCTGTTGTCTTTATTCGTTAGCGGGTGAATCGCGAGTATTTCGTGATTGGTGGCGAGATAGTTTTGGCGGTACTGAATCATCTTGTTGACCATTTCTTCCCGCCCCGCTGCACGGCGGACGCTTCCGGGAAGTTCCATGATGAAGCTATCGGCCAACAGCTCGCGAATACCATTAACCGTTTTGCCATCCCAGGCGCGGTACATTTGCAATACCAGCCTTGTATTTTCATGATTGCCAATTTCCCAGTTTTTGTATAGCACGGGGTAATCAAATATTTTTTCTGTAACGTGGGTACCGGCAGTATCGGTGGCAGACTCAATCGCAGTTTCGTTTGACTTGCTGTTGCAGGCGATCAGGAAAATCAGTAAAGCCGGTAGGATAAGCTTTCGCATATTGGTTGTTTTGGCTTATTTAATACTACAACTTAAGTATTTTTTCCTGGGTTAATAGGTTTTAAAAAGAGGAGATTTCGCTTATCTTTGCGCTTCTTTAGCCAGTCTGGCCAGGATATGGTCCGGTAGCTCTCCCGATAATTATCGGGATGAATAGAGCATCCCGGCTTTGATATTGGTCCGGTAGCTCAGTTGAATAGAGCAACTGCCTTCTAAGCAGTAGGTCATTGGTTTGAATCCAATCCGGATCACACAACCGTCATCACGTGACGGTTTTTTTATGTCGTTGAAATAGATTTGAAGGCTAATTCAGATTATCGTTAAGTAAGGTTGTCAAAATAATGAGCCCCTTTTATATTTACTATTTAAATCCATACAAGACTATTTAATTATTAAGTTTCTTATATTTCACAAGATAAAAAGCCTCAAAGAAGCCAATATGACCTCGCAAAAATAACATCTGAAATACTTGATAAACATGGAGGGCGTCGAAAACTACGACCACCAGAGCAAGGTGGCTTGCGTTACATAGTGGAGCAGTATCTCTTGAAATAACATAAAAGGCATTTATACTAATAAAATAAAGTCCAGATATAATGATTCGACTAGCTCGTTTGCATTTAGAAAACCCATCACACTCCTGACCTTTAATTTCCCTGACTCAAATTCCAAATAATCCATAGGTTATTAGGCCAAGTACCAGCAAAAACACATTGTACATTACCGTAAAAAATAAACTGGCGAATATACCTTTTGACAATGACCCTTTACATCGCTCAGTAACCGTAAAAATGCTTTTTATTGGTTTTAAAAAAACAAAGTACACGAGGCAACCAAACAGGATAGAAATAGTTATCACCAGGGGTGCCAAAATATAGTAGAAGCAGATCAAAACTATATTCGAAACAACCCACAATAGCATTCCCAGGATTATACTTCCCAGTCCTTCCGCGGGTGACATAAATTCCGCAATCCACTTCCAATTAAACAGGTCTGGCTTTCGGAATCTCAAAATGGCATCCAACCTCGGTTTGTCACTGGCGACAACTATCCCTTTGTAAAGCGAAGCTGTTACAAAGAGAAAAAGTCCAAACGACAATACCCCTAAAGCAATACCGTAATATAAATGTGGTATTTCGTGGGGATTCATCGATATAACACCGAACGACATCATCAAAAGAAAGGAGTATATGGATGCCACTGCTATAATCTGCACTGCAGATATTGATTGAAGCTTTTGGACTTGTAATTTTGGTGACATGTACGCTTTCTTATAATACAATTTATATAAGCAATACAATAATAAGCCAGAAAGTAAATTTTTTATAGCCCATTTCTATTTTTGGATGTTAAAGTTTACCTACATTATTAATGCCATCTTAATACACTAAATTAGCCATCCAAAAAATCTCCACCATGCAAAAAGTAGCCTCCAAAGTTTACAACCAAATTGACAACAACATTTACAACGCTCAAAGCGATATCTGGTGGAAACCTGATACCGTTTTGCATCTCCTGAAAACTTCCCTTAATCCCTGGAGAGTGGGCCATGCAAAAGAAATCATCAAAAAAATGGGTATTGATACCACGGGTAAAACTGCGCTTGAGGTTGGCAGTGGTGGCGGAATCCTTACAGAAGAGGTTCGTAAAATGGGATTCATCACTACGGGAATTGACCCGTCTGAACAGTCGGTGCAAACGGCATCCAATCACGCCAAAGTAAGTGGCCTGGATATCAAATACGAGATAGGCAGCGGAGAAGATCTCCCTTATGGCGACCATTCCTTCGATTTTGTTTTTTGTTGTGATGTATTGGAACATGTACAGGATTTGCCCAAAGTCATTGCTGAAATTTCCAGGGTGTTGAAACCGGGCGGCGTCTTTTTCTATGATACCCTCAACCGTACGTTTATCAGCAAATTAGTAGCGATCAAAATGTGGCAGGAATGGAAACGCTGGGCATTCATGCCTCCGAACGTGCATGTTTGGAAAATGTTTATCAAACCGGAAGAGATGAAAGTACTGCTACACAAAAATGGATTTGAGTGGAAAGAACATATCGGGTCGCAACCCAATGTTTCCATACCAAAAATGATGGGTTATTTGCGAAAAAGAGCAAAGGGTGAATGGACATATGAAGACCTGGGCAAAAATTTTTGGCTGGTTGAAAGCAAGGATATGAATATTTTGTACGCCGGGCATGCGATAAAGAAGTAGGGTAAATATCAGCGATTGTGGTTACTGCTATTTGAGATTTCGATTCTCGCATGCATATATTCCCCATTGGCTGTGGTTACTGCTATTAGAGATTACGTTTCTCGCAGATTGCGCCGATTATGCGGATCGAGCGCAGATTTGTTCAAAAAGTCTGCGTTAAATCTGCTCGATCAGCGTCATCTGCGCGAAACTCATTTCGCATGAACATAATCCCCATCACTCCCAGATAATTCAAAAAAACCTCCTTCCAGTTATTTACTTTTACAAAAACAGGAACCGAATGGATGTAAAGATCGAAGCAGGCTGGAAAGAACTATTAAAAGAAGAATTCAACAAACCTTACTTCCAACAAATCTCCACACATTTAAAAACAGAAAAAGCACAGGGAAAGACGATCTACCCCCCTGGCCGCTATATTTTCAATGCATTCAACACCACGCCACCAGAAAATGTAAAAGTGGTAATAATCGGCCAGGATCCTTATCACGGCGCACACCAGGCACATGGACTTTGTTTTTCCGTGCAACAGGGCGTACCAGCTCCACCATCGCTGGTGAATATCTTCAAAGAACTGAAAGATGATATTGGCATCAATATCCCCACGCACGGCGACCTTACAAGATGGGCTGAACAGGGCGTATTTTTGCTGAACGCATCGCTTACCGTTCGCGCAGGCGAACCGATGAGCCATGCAAAGATTGGCTGGTCCATTTTTACTGACACCGTTATTAAAAAGATTTCCGATCAAAAAAAACACGTGGTCTTCATGCTTTGGGGCAAATTTGCTCAGGAAAAGAAAATTTTGATTGATGAAAGCAAGCATCTCATCCTGCGCTCCGTTCACCCTTCACCCCTTTCGGCACATGCAGGTTTTTTTGGTTGCAAACATTTTTCCAAAGCCAATCAATACCTCGTGAGCAAGGGCATTGATCCGGTAGACTGGCAACTGTAAACTATGTGAACTATGCGAACTATCCTTTTACAGTCTATTTCAAAAAACACGCGTTCACTCTTTAATATATTCTAAAAACAATTCTCCATAAAAATGATCATTCCCCCCGACCTGCAACTTGAAACCAATCGCGCCATATTGCGACCGCTTGCAGTAGATGATTATAACCAGTTTCTTCAGCTTGCACGACAGGACCCGGACATGTGGCAATACTTTTCACTCAACCTTGCAGATGAAAGTCAATTGAAGCGTTGGTTCGAGATGGCTTTTACCGAAAAGGCGGCTAATACAAGACGTCCTTTCACCATTGTCGATAAAAATACCGGCGAAGCAGGTGGTAGCAGCAGCCTTGGAAATATATCCATCTACGATTCGCGCGCAGAAATCGGCTGGAGCTGGCTTGCACCCGGTTACAGAAGTACGGGATTGAACCGGCATGCTAAATACGCAATGATGAAATATGCTTTTGAAACCCTCAATTTTGAAAGAATAGAATTTAAAACCGATGTACTGAATGCAAGAGCCAGGCAGGGATTGCGGAATGTAGGTGGCATTGAAGAAGGCATCCTTCGCAGCCATATGAAGATGTGGAACAATCGCCGGCGCACTTCCATTTTTTATAGTGTATTAAAAGATGAATGGCCGAATTTGAAAGAAACGATTTTTAAAGGATTTGATTGATGACTTTTATCAAAAACATATTAGGACGCATCTTCGCGTTTTGGGCCCTACTTGTATTTGTCGGCACCATGCTACTAGTATATATACCGTTTCTTATTACGGGTTTATGGAAGGAACCACAACGTACCATCCATTTTATTTCGCTGTCGCGCATATGGATGAAAATCTTTTTCACTCTTTCAGGTGTGCGACGCATTTTTAAAGGAAGGGAACATTTCAAAAAAGGAGAAAACTACGTTGTAGTGTGTAACCATAATAGTTTTATGGATATTCCCCTCTCCTCTCCAGGCATCCCGGGTGCCGGTAATAAGACCATCGCGAAGGCAGAAATGGCGAAGATCCCACTGTTTGGTATCATGTACCAGCGGGGGAGCGTACTGGTTGATCGCAAAAGCGAAGAAAGCCGTAAGGCAAGTTTTGTAAAAATGAAAGAGGTACTTGACATGGGATTGCACATGTGTATCTATCCGGAAGGTACCCGTAATAAAACAAGCGAACCGTTACAACGGTTTCATGATGGGGCGTTCAAACTGGCAGTGGCTTCGGGGCGACCGGTTTTACCAGCAGTTATTTATCATACCAGGAAAGTATTACCTACCGACAAAACTTTTTTCTTCTGGCCACACAGAGTGGAAATGCATTTTATGGAACCAATTTCGCCTAACGGGCATACTGTAGAGTCACTGAAGGAGGAAGTTTTTCTTAAAATGAAAAAAAAGATCGAACACTCTGCAGATTTCACGCAAAGGCACTAGATAAATGTGGAAATGTGAAAATGTGGAAATGTGAAAATTGGGAACACGAATATTCGAGATTTCATTTCCACATTGCCACATTTTCACATTTCCACATCTGTTTACAAAGTTTCGCGTTACTAATAAGTACTAAACGACCTCGTTCTATTAATCTTTAGATCCTGCAACACCGAAGCCTTGGGACTAATGCTGATATTGAAGTAGCGATACAAACCCACCGGAGTTACGTTTGCCGACAATTGCCAGCAGTGCATTTCCCTCGTGATCATCATGGTGAAAGTCTGGATCTGGTTGGTTTCAAAATCATAATAGCCATTCATGCTAAAATTCCATTTCGGTGTAAGGTTGAAGCTGCCATTGAAATTAATGTTGGAGCTGAATTCTCTTTCAAACCCACTGTAATCTGCTTTGCGCCGTTCGTAAAAATTCAACGAGTAGGAAATACTTATCTGCCAGGGAATATTGAAGTCAACAAATTCGGAAGGATTTTGCCGGGCGTAGTCCAGTAAGCGTTGCTGATCGGCCTGCAATTCCGGGCTATTGAGATTTTCGCGGATTTGTTTTTTCAGCTCCTCATCTTTTTTCGGATCCTTAGGTTTGCTTTGGAATGTAGTACTGAGTGAAATACTTCCTGTCTGTATTCTTCCCAATTTGAACTTACCATCTTCCCATACATATTTCCCCGTATTTCTTCCAATAGAATCCGCCACATAAGGATTGAGGATAGCACTCGCACTTAGATTTATCTTTTGAAACAGGTTGGTGCGGAAATAAAGATTGAGCGGCTCAAGATTCATTGAATCCACTAAAAAGTTGTAGCTGGTAGAAAAACCAAACCCATCAATTAACTGAATTACTTTACTGGTGTTGGTGGTGTCTTTTTTCGAACGCCATTTCATCTCAAGTGTGTTGTCAAGCTGGAACGAAAAACCACCAACTTTTCCTTCTGAATATCCCGGGAATATGGCACCTTCAAACTCATTTAATCGTTCTGGTGATGCACCCGCATAAACGGTGTCTGTATAATAGTGGCCTTTCGATAAGTCGGGCTTATAGTTAACACTAAACGACGGACGTATCACATGTCGAATAGCTTCTACCCTTGACTTTCGAAATTGATAAAGCCCGAACACTGCCGTATTCATGCCCAGGCTAAACTGTAATGAATGGTCAGTATAAAATCCTTTGGTATAACTTGAATCTACTTTTTGTGTTGCTGTGTTCCATTTCCTGTTAAATTTTTGATTTATCCAAACCTGTGAATACGATACGGAAGGTGCAACTATGAGCGCACCGCCAAATAATGCAGGCAGCGATACTGAAATCGGTATATTATGCTGTGCACCCCATCGCAAAGTGTCGAGAAGATCGCCAAACTGTACTGCGGTATCATAAAATGCAAACTGGTTCCGAAGGTTACCATTGTAACCAATACCTAGCTTTTCATACCATTTTTGCGTACCAACAAATTCCTTTTTCTGGAAAGGATAGATCGTATTCATCGTAAACCCGGCATCGGGCAGGTTGATATTTATCAGGCGCGTCTGGTTGTTCTGGTTATGATTGGCACTAAGCGTAAGATTAAACGGTGTACCGCGCCAGGTTTTTGAATATGCAATAGAAGATCCAAGCTGGTTCTGGAAATTCCGGTCTGGTTCATTCGGAAGGTTTTCATTGAAGGTGGTAGAACCCGCGTTCACATTGGCAGAGAATGTAGTGCCGGGCCTGGCACGACTATCTGAGCTGTGGCTCCAGGTTACGAAATAACTCTTGTTGCTATAATAATCAGGGTCGCCCTTGAAATTTTGTTTGGTGCTAAGTACACTGAGTGTAAAACCTCCCTGGTACCGGTATCTCTTCCGGTAGTTAGGATTGAGATTAGCTGACCACCCACCGTACGAATAAATATTTCCGTATAGTTTTACATCCCAATAATCATTGATCACTTTATAATAGCCGAGCCCCTCCAGACCAAGACCCATTTGCTCGTTAGTTGCAAACCGTGGCGGCAATAAACCCGAATGACGTCCCTGGCTCAATGGAAAAAATCCGAACGGCAGGTATACAGGCACGGGCACCCCTTCAAATTCAGGATGTGTAGGTCCTGATACGGCAACCTTCTGGTTTACTACTTTAATTTTATTTGCTTTGAAGGCAAAATGCGGATCATCGAGGTTGCAGGTGGTAAACATACCCCTTTGCACCCAGGTAACCTCCCCGACTTTTTTAACTGCTTCGCCATGTACAAACATTTCACCCTGCTGGGTGATTGTATTCTTAGTAAGACCCCGTTGCGTTTTAAAATTAAATCGTATCGTGTCGCTGAAGAATTCATTCTCGCCCTGCTTGAAATGTGCGTTCTCCAATACAATGCCCAAACTATCCTTGCTATTGACCGCAGTTAATATCTGCGTTTGCTGATCGAGTTCCACCATCGGGGCTTCCAGAGTAATATCCTTATATGCCGTCTGTGTTTTTCCATACAAGATGATTCTTTTGTCCTGGATCAATATCACTGCGGAATCAGTAGCCTGGTATCGTACAGGTGCATCAAGTGTGTCTTTGGATAACTTCAGTATAAATGTATCGGTGGTTTGTATCACCTGTGAAGAATCTAAATTGAGTCGCCTTGTAGTGTCTGTTGCAACAATTTTAATTTGTGGAAGCGTATCGCGAACAACTGGTTTTTGTGTTACCGGTTCCTGGTCGAGTGTTAAAGGACTGTCAAACATTTTCTCATTCGCATCATTTGCAGCAGTTTTCCACGTTACTGTGAATAATATCAGTAGCGTTAAGGTTGTGCAGTACAGGTATTTTGGTCTAATTTTGTACGAATGCTTCATACGGAAGAAGCAAATGTAAACCTTTATCAATCCGCTGCCTATGTCCGACCCTAAACATTTTGTGAAGATTGTCCGTAATCCTCCGGTGTAACAACCGGGCTTAAAAAAAATTTTGGGAGCCATGGTCAAACGAACCGTCCTTTTTTTCCTGATCGCAACATTTAGCGTAGCGCTTTTTTCTTTCTCCGACGAAGGAAATATTCCTGCAAATAAAAAACAAAAACTGATCAAGACCCTCGTGGTGGATGCAGGCCACGGTATGCAATCCAATGGCGGCTATCATGGCGCCAAAGGATCTTATTCTTACGAAGACCAGATTTGCCTTGCAGTATCAAAGCAGCTAGTAACGCTATTAAAAAAAGAGCATCCCGAGATCAGGATCGTGGAAACAAGACCCACGGAAAGATTTGTTGCCAATTATCGCAGGGCTGAAATCGCTAACGAAAACAAAGGCGACCTTTTTATTTGTATACATGTGAATTCAGCGCCGCCAAAAAAACATTCGACGCTCACCGGTTATAAAACCGTAACTTCTTATACTGGCAAAGGAAAGAAGAAAAAGAAAGTAACCAGGAAAGTTCCCCAGTACCGTACCTGGACCACTCCCAACCCTGCCAAAGGCACTGAAACTTATATCTGGGGAGCCCATAAAAATGAAGACAAGGAAGTAGCGATGCGTGAAAACGCTTCGATGATGCAGGAAGAGAATTTCGAAGCCAATTATGGCGCTATCGATCCCAACGCTCCCGAGTTTATTGCCTTATCATTAATTAAAACAAAACAATATTTCAAACGTAGTGCTACGCTTGCAGGTTTTGTTCAGGATGAGTTTGCCAAAGTAGGCAGGATGGATCGTGATGTAAGGCAGCGGCCGGTTGGTATATGGGTACTGCAGGCTACGGCTATGCCCAGTATACTGGTAGAAACCGGTTTTATATCCAACCCCGAGGACGAAAAATATCTCAACAGCAAAGATGGACAGCTTGAAATAGCTGAATGCATCACTCGCGCTGTAAAAACATATATTGACTGGATGGAAAAGCATGCCCAAACCGGCGAAAATTTAAACGCCGCCAATAGCTCAGGTAGTAAAACCCCCTCTACATTTTTATCAATGGTAGATGAAAAAGAGAAAAAAGCTCGTTAATTTCACAGGATGATTATGGATTATGCCCCGGCTTTTATCTTTCTGATAGATAAAGCATAAGGCAGGTCTGATTAGTAGTTGAATATGCTTTACAGGGTATTTTCATAATTATTATTTCATTTCATCTAACCGATCCCGTTAATGAAAAAAATTATCGTATCGCTTCTGTTTGTCATACTTCCCGGAATACTCTTATCCCTGCATGCGCAGGAGGCAACTAAAAAAAAGATCAGGACAATCGTTATCGACCCTGGCCACGGCGGCATTGATCCTGGTGCCAAAGGTCTGATGTCGACGGAAGCGGAAGTAAGCCTGGCAGTATCATTGAAACTCGGGAAAGCATTGGAGAGGGAATTCCCCGACATCAAGCAGATATTCACCCGCACCACGGATGTACTGCCTGGCAATAAGTCGTCGATCGATGCCGCATTACATTACCGCGCCGACCTCGCAAATAATTCGGGAGGCGACCTGTTTATAGCAGTGCATTGCAACTCAGCCGGCCGTAAACCGGGAGGATGGTATGGTAAACGTGTGTCGCATTACGTAACAAAGACGAAAAAGGTAAAGGTGAAAAAGAAATGGGTGACAAAGAAAGTGCAGGTACCCGTATATGAATCATACTGGATTGAAAACCTTGTAAAAGGTACAGAAACCTATATTTGGGCAACCAGCAAGAATGATGAGAAAGTAAATTCGATGTCGCACAACAATGAGTATTATGGTGAGATCGACTCCACTTCCACCGTTGTATTACCCGACCCTTCCGACCCGGCGGAGAAAGCAAGAATGCTGATCTACACATTGAATTATTTCCGGAAGAGCCTGAACCTTGCCAGCCTCATCGAAAAACAATTTGCCGACTCCGGTCGTATAAGTCGCGGTGTAAAGCAACGTAACGACAAAGGCATCTGGGTGCTGCAGGCTACCGGCATGCCCAGCATCCTGGTAGAAATAGGTTTTATCTCCAACCGCGAAGAAGAGGAATACCTGAATAGTGAAGAGGGTCAGAACGTAATTGTCACCAACATTGTAAATGCGCTCCGCACTTATATAAACAACCTGGAAGGGAAGCAGAACGGTGAGCAGAAAGCCTTCTAAGAGATAACAGTTAAAAGATAAAAGATAAAAGTTGTACCCGCTCGGAAACCCGGCTGTGACGCACTTTTATCTTTTATCTTTTAGTTTTTATCTGCTTAATTGGTTAATTTGGCGGCTGTAAACACAATCGCATGAAGATCAATAACGAAACCAAAGTAGGCATCCTCTCAATTACGGCGTTGGTTCTGCTTATCGTGGGCTTTAATTTCCTGAAAGGCAAGGATATTTTCAATCGCAGCAAGAAGCTGTACATGGTTTTTTATGATCTTGGTGCATTATCCAAATCAAATGAAGTAAAGATCAATGGTTATGTAATCGGGAAAGTGTACGAATTGAATGCGCAGGATGAAAATGTAAACGGCATCGTTGCTACCATCAATCTTACTGAAGATGTAAATATTCCAGTCAATTCCACCGCGTTTATATCCTCGCCTATTATTGGATCGTCATATATAGATATTGAAAAAGGAGATTCCCGGATTTATCTCAAGCCCGGCGATACATTACAAACAAGGATCGATGTAGGCTTGCTGGATGACGTAAAATCACAGCTTACTCCTACCCTTACCAGCGTTCGCGCCGGTATCGATTCGGTGAAATTGTTGCTAAGCAATGTCAATAGCATTTTTACAGACCAGGCCAAGGCCAATCTCCAGCAAACACTTGCCAACCTGAGCATGGCCACCAACTCCCTGAATAAATTAATGGATAGCCAAAACGGAGCATTGGCAAAATCGTTGAGTAATGTAAATGCAATCACTGAAAATCTTAAAAGCAATAATGATAGCATAAACGCTACGATCAGCAACGCCAAACGTGCCACCGCCAAACTCGCCGACCTGGAGATTCAACCCGTAATCGATACACTCAGCCAAACCATCTCGCATTTAAAAGCAGTGGTTGCAAAAATCGATAGCAAAGACGGCACACTCGGTGCACTCATCAATGATCGCGCATTGTACAATAAACTTTATGATGCCATACTTAGCGCAGAGATCCTGATGGATGATTTGCGCAGCAACCCCAAACGCTACGTTA
>CBFGYO010000014.1:0-42435 GCA_965652975.1 uncultured Chitinophagaceae bacterium
TGGAGCGGGAAACAGAGCGGGAGCGAAGGGAAAACAACATACCGCTCTGCGCACTATTTCTCGCTATTATCGACGTCGCCGCCTGCTTGTTCCCCCAATCCCCAGCACACCCAACAAAGTCCGCACAAGCGCATTGCCGGCTGTACGCGTCATACTCCGAACAACGGGGTCGTCGAGGAGACTTTTATCTTTTTTTGCCGAAGGCTTTTTCTTTTCGTCATCGTCTTCACTTGCATTCTTTGCTGCAGCATCCAGTTTTTGAGTAAGTAATTCATATGCGCTTACGGTATCAATTACCATGTTGTATTTGGGTGCGAGCGTGGACCGCGTTACGAGCTGGTCGATCTCCACTTCTGAGAGTACATCCATCCTGCTTCGGGGAGGGCGCATCATACAGTGTACCAGCGGTGTTGGGATACCTTTTTCATTTAATGAAGTAACAAGTGCTTCGCCCGTGCCCAATTGGGTAATGAGGTCTTCTGTTTTATAAAATGTCGTTTCCGGATAATTTTCCGCAGTCTGCCGGATCGTTTTGCGATCGGCGGCAGTAAAAGCCCGCAATGCATGCTGGATCTTCAAACCTAGTTGTGCGAGAACCGACGCCGGCACATCCATTGGATTTTGCGTGCAGAAGTAAATGCCGATTCCTTTGGAGCGTATCAGCTTGATAATAGTTTCGATCTGTTGCAACAATGCAGCATTAGCCTCCTGGAATACAAGGTGCGCTTCATCAATAAAAATCACAAGCCTTGGTTTATCGAGATCGCCTGCTTCCGGGCTGGTGGCATACAATTCTGCAAGAAGTTGCAGCATAAAAGTTGAAAATAGTTTGGGGCGATCCTGCAGGTCCGTTACCCGCACTATCGACACAATCCCTTTGCCTTCGTCGGTTTTACGTAGCAGGTCATCGATTTCAAAGCTCTTTTCACCAAAAAAAACATCCGCTCCCTGTTGTTGCAGCTCGATCACTTTTCGGAGTATAGTTCCGGTAGAAGTAGTCGATATTTTGCCATAGCTTTTTTCCATTTCAGCTTTTCCCTCATCACTTACAAATTGCAGGACTTTAATGAAATCTTTCAGATCTAGCAGTGGGAGCTGCTGGTCGTCGCAGTATTTGAATATCATGGCTACGAACCCACCCTGCGTATCATTCAGGCCCAGTATCCGCGAAAGAAGTACCGGACCAAATTCGCTGACGGTGGCCCGTAACCGAACACCTTTCTGGTTGCTGAGTGTAAGTAATTCTACAGGGTATGCTGCTGGTTCGTAAGTAATACCAAGGAGCTGGCTTCGTTCTGCTATTTTATCGCTGTGTTCGCCTGCAGTGGCAATGCCACTGAGATCTCCTTTTATATCCATCAATACAACAGGTATACCGGCATCGCTCAAACCTTCGGCAAGTACCTGGAGTGTCTTTGTTTTACCGGTTCCTGTGGCACCTGCTATGAGCCCGTGACGGTTCATTGTTTTCAGAGGAACCGATATATCTGCACCCGGAACAACTTCTCCATCCAGTATAGCCCTTCCAATTTTCAATGCCTCACCTTTGAATGAATAACCGGCCTGCACTATCTCACTAAATGATTTCTTATCCGCCATTTTATATCGTTTTATTGCGCATTAAGGTAATTTGGTTTTGTACCTGGAATCATTGGACGGTTAAGTCAGGAATTAGTCTGGGTGACTGCTTTTCCCTCCATCCATGGCACAATTTTTTATTATAGGATAGCTACAAATGTAACAAAGCATGCGTTTGAAGCCCATTGGATTTAACAAAATATTCGTGCCGCTTTCTTTAACCCCCGAAATGCTTTAACTTTATTTGTTCATGAACTAAAATTTTACGAACCATGGAAGGAAAAAAACCGAAAATATTATTGTGCGAAGATGATCCGAATTTAGGGAGTGTGTTGAAGAATTATCTCGAATTGAACGATTATGATGTTACACTTGAAAGAGATGGCCGCCTTGGCCTCGCAGCTTTCCAACGCGAAAAGTTTGATCTCTGCCTGCTCGATGTAATGATGCCCAATATGGATGGCTTTACGCTTGCTGAAGAAATCCGCGATGTTGATCCGGACATACCGCTGTTCTTTCTCAGTGCTAAAACGATGAAAGAAGACATCATCCAGGGATATAAACTGGGTGCCGACGATTATATCACAAAACCATTTGATAGCGAAGTATTGCTATTGAAAATAAAAGCGATCCTTAAAAGAAATGAAGAGATAAATAAGGAAAGTGAGAATAAGGAATTTGATCTTTCTACTTATCATTTCAATCCCAAACTGCGCCAGCTCATTCATAATGGTGTAACGCAAACGCTTTCACCCAAAGAAAATGAGTTGCTTAAAATGCTTGCCGAACATCTCAACGATCTGTTGCCACGCGAGCAGGCATTAAAAAAGATCTGGGGCAGCGATACCTATTTCAATGGACGCAGTATGGACGTATATATTGCCAAGCTCAGGAAATACCTGAAAGATGATCCCAAAATTGAAATAGTAAATATCCATGGGAATGGTTTCAGGCTGGTAGTACAGTCTTAATACAGAGATAAAAGATAAAAACTAAAAGATAAAAGTTCTTTCAGTTCGGGGTATCCGACCTAAAAGAACTTTTATCTTTTAGTTTTTATCTTTAATCTATATCCTAAGAAATATTATAGCAGTTTATATTGTATGTCCCCCTTGCCCGGTAGTTTGCCCAGGTGATCATAGGCTTTAGCGGTTACCTCCCGACCTCGGGGTGTACGCTGGAGAAATCCTTCCTGGATCAGGAATGGTTCATATACTTCTTCAAGCGTCCCGGCTTCTTCTCCTACCGCTGTAGCGATTGTGGTAATACCAACTGGTCCGCCTTTGAATTTTTCGATAATGGTTTGCAGGATGCGATTATCCATATCGTCGAGGCCATACTCATCCACATTCAGGGCTTTTAGTGCGTGCTGCGTAATACCAATATCAATTTCTCCATCGTTAAGTACCTGCGCAAAATCTCTAACTCTTCGCAACAGGCCGTTGGCAATTCGAGGCGTGCCGCGGCTACGACGTCCAATTTCACCGACAGCCTCCCGGCTGATTTTCACTGAAAGGATACCGGCCGAACGAAGGATAATCCTGTTGAGGACCTCGGCATTATAATATTCCAGCCGTGATTTGATTGCAAAACGCGAGAGAAGTGGAGCTGTAAGCAAGCCGCTACGGGTAGTAGCACCGATAAGTGTAAATGGGTTGAGAGTTATTTGTACACTACGCGCATTGGGACCGCTGTCGATCATGATATCAAGCCTGTAATCTTCCATGGCCGCATATAAATACTCTTCAACAACAGTACTTAGGCGATGTATTTCGTCGATAAACAACACGTCATTGGGCTCCAGGTTGGTGAGGAGACCGGCCAAATCGCCGGGCTTTTCAATTACGGGTCCCGATGTTTCCCTGATATTTACACCAAGCTCATTGGCCACAATTCTCGACAAAGTGGTTTTTCCCAATCCTGGTGGTCCGTGAAATAGAACATGGTCCAGTGCCTCACCACGGATCTTGGCAGCTTTGATAAATATTTTGAGATTTTCTATTACCTGTGACTGACCCGCAAAATCCTGTATCTGCGATGGACGGATATTATTCTCAAATTCCCTGTCGGCAGGACTCAACGACGACCTTTCATTATTCAGATTGGGATTGCCCATGCTGTAAATTTAGCGAGGTTTTGCGCAATGCGCGCAAAGATTGCGCTAAGTCGCACAGGATAAATTATCTTCTGCGCGAATCCTGCAGCCGCTTACTTAATAATGTGTTTATTGAGCTGAAGTACAAGCTCGGGGTCGGGTGAATTTTCAAGATAAATATCTTTCTCAGCCGGGCTGCACACGCCGGGGTAGTCGCCATTATAATGCAGCATATCGATGATCAACTGGAAATGTAAATGTGGGGGCCAGTGCCCGTTTTCCATGGAAATGCCAAACTCCGCGAATATTTCTCCTTTTTCGATGTGCTGTCCTTCATGAATGTTTTTGAGAGAATTTAAGCTAAGATGGCCATACAGTGTATGTATGGTACAGTTGTCAAGGCGATGAGAAAGTATGATGGTAGGACCGTAATCGCCAAATGCATTATTAAATGCGAAGCTGTGAACGATACCATCCATTGGGGATTTGACGGCGGTGTAGGGCTTGCCCCAAATGTCCGTACCCAGGTGAAGTCGTCGCGGTTCGTCGCTCCCATTTTTAGCATCAAACACGGGGCTGCCTGCATAAATAGTGCGATGCTCACCATATCCCCCTACTGCATACCGGGCGCCAGCTTCAGCTAATTTATCGTTGATATGATGGGTAAAATGTGCAACATCTTCCATCATTTCTTCCGTGATCTCTTTATTTGCCTCTGTAAGGTCTAGCGACAATAATTTATCCTTGCTCCTATCGAAAGGAACTACCAGCTCAAAAAATTGCTGCTGTTTTTCCAGGGCCTGTTCTATAGCAAGTTTATTCATCTGGATAAAGTTAAAGGATCAGGGGCAAAAAAAAACATCCGCTCTTTAAGTGAGAGCGGATGTTTTGTCGCGAATATTTCGAGCTTATCTTGCTATAATTGTTTTGAAGGTTTCCTCTGAACTTCTCACACCACTGTCGTAATATATTTTCACAATATATACGCCGCTGGGCATGCTGGTAAGATCAATGGGGATTACCCTGCCATATACCAGGCCGCTGTAGGAAAGTACCTTCAGCAAATTGCCCTGGCTATTGTATATCCGCATACCAATGTAATTATATAAAGTGCTGTTGATACGGATATTAAATCTACCATTATTCGGATTCGGGAACACAATCACTCCGCCATCGTTCAACTGCACTGCCCTTTCAGGACATGATTCCACTTTTGCGGTTACGGTTGCAGAAGCGGTGCATCCCACTGCATTTAGATACGAATAAGTAAGAACGTATGTACCCGGTGCTGTGGCCACTGGGATAAAGTTATTGCCCGAAACCCCTACTCCACTCCAGCTACCTCCGAGCGGTGTGGCTGTGAGTGGAATAAGCGTATCGCTTACGCATATCCTGTTTACAAGCGGTGTAACTGTCGGCGCTGTAGGTGTGGTAACTGTTAAGGTAGCAGAGTTGGAAGTCACACTTGAACAGCTATTATTAAGCTGCACCCTATAGCGATATGAATTCATTGTACTGGTAACGCCAGTCAACACCAATGATGCATTGTTAGCACCGGCAATATTATTCCAGGTTGTACCACCGTCTGTGCTTAACTGCCATTGATAAGATATCAGGTTGCCCGTAGTTGTAAGAGCAAAAGTGGCATTAGAACCAATACATGCGGTTACGTTAGTGGGTTGTGTGCTGATCGTTATTGGTTGAACGACTGTAACGGTAACTGTACCGGGTAGTGACGTACAGGTTGCTGTAGATCTCGTTACAGAATATGTGGTAGTCGTAGCTGGTTTAGCATACACCGTGGTGAGTACGGTACCTGCGGTATAAGGTACTGCTGCTGCAGGATCAATAAACAATCCAGTTACCGGCGACCATGTAACTCCTGCTACAGAATAAGTAATATTTACTGTCCATGAAGTAAGTGTACCTGTTTCGCCAGTGGAATTGTCACGGATGGCGAGTGTCCAGTTGCCATTAGGTACTGAATACAGATTACTAAATGCTGAAACATTTGATTCAAATCCTGTTGGTCCAACTGCAGTTGTAGCATCAGGCAGGAATGTACCGGTAAATGGTGCAGTACCTGTAGCAATCGCTGTGGTAGCGGTCGAGCTAATAACTGTATTTACAAAGTTATCGCCATCGGCACCCCTACGATTAACAAGGTTGAGAACGTTTCCATTTGGAGCTTTGAGGTTGAACATCAGGTCGCCATCATTAGTATGTGTAGCATTGATGTTGACACTGACACCCGTAACTGTAGCGCCTTCGGGTACTCCGCTCATATTGATTACACTTGTGGCACCAGTAGCAGATGCATCTGGTATGGCAACAGTGACCGTTCCGGTTGTTGCATTGGTAGTGCCGGTCGTTACCGCATTTAATTGTGCTATTCCATTCAGGCATACTGTGGGACTGGAAGGTGTAACTGTTGGAGCAGCAGGCGTAGCCAGTACATTCACAGTAGTTGTATTCGTACAGCCTGTAGCTGTTATAGTTCCTGTTACAGTATAGGTTGTATTGAAAACCGGGTTTGCAATTACTGTAGCACCGGTGGTAACATTCAATCCGGTTGCAGGAGCCCAGCTAAATGTATTGGCTGTACCCGAAGCGGTCATTGTATCGGGAGTGCATTTGTTGTTTGGCGTTACTGAAACTGTTGGCGCCGGATTTACTGTAAGTGTAGCAGCCGTGGAATTTACATTACCACAGGGTGAAGTAACTACTGCACGGTATGAACGTCCGCTTATTGCTGTCGTTGCGCCGGTAATAGTCAATGTATTTGTTGTTGCACCAGAATAAGGTGCCGTATTGGCCAGGTTTACAAAACCAGTTCCGGGATCTACCTGCCATTGATAAGTAGCGCCGGTGGTAGCAGTTACCGAATATGTAGTATTTGCTCCTGCGCAAATTGTACGGTTAACCGGCTGTGCCGAGATAGACAATGCAGGATGCACGGTGATGGTAAATGTCGTGGGTGTACCGGTGCATGTGGTGCCGCCGCTTGTATGTTCTGGAGTAACGGTGATAGTAGCCACAACAGGTGCCGTAGTTGTGTTTGTACCATTAAACGTGGCGATGTTGCCAGTTCCACTTGCTGCCAGACCGATTGAAGTTGTATTGTTAGTCCATTTAAATACAGTGCCTGGTGTACCGCCGGTGAAAGCAATGGCAGTAACGGGAGCACCGTTACAAACTACCTGGTTGCTCACTGCATTTACAGTTGGAAGAGTATTTACAGTAACGGTCACGGTCGAACTTGAAGTACAGGTGCCCGCATTGCGCGTTGCCGTATAAGTTGTTGTTGTCGCGGGTTTGGCAATCACTGCAGTTACTAATGTACCAGTATAAGGCACAGTTGCCGATGCGTCAGTATACAAACCTGTAACAGGTGACCATGTGGTAGCTACATTTGTGGTCAGGGTCTGGACGGAACCGGCACAAATAACTGTAGCACCAGGTGTTATTACCGGGGCCGTTAATGGAGAAGTAACTATATAAAAATAGGGTGAGTTGGGGGGAATAGCAGCGTTTGGCGGATTGGCCGTAAGCAAGTCTGCTCCCGCACTCGGCAATACCGAAACGTTGGGAATTGTGGCTTCATCCTGTGCTACGATATAATAGGAAATTGCATCTCCCGCTACAGCGCCGGCACCAAAAGTAAATTCATACTGGCCTCCACCGAGGGAAACACCGGTAACGCCAACAAAAGGTAAAACATTTATCTGCCAGTAAAGTACAGGTAATCCTGCACCGGCAACAGGCACACCATCCACGTCAGTGATAGTGGCAATAAGTGTACGGTTGGTGGTAGTGGTGGTAATATCACATACATCAGTCAAAGGTGTAAGCGCAATTGTAGGACCTACCAGGTCCACAACGCCGTTTGAATTTGCATCCGAACCATTAGCTGGGCCGTGAACAATTGTAGTACGATCTGGATTTGCAATACTGGTCCTCGCCGACACGCTTACTTGCGCTTTTGAGAATATGACGATAGAAACAGCAAGCAGCAGGAAGTAAAGTTTCCTCATAAACAGTGTTTGGTAGTTCTAAAAGGTTGATAGTCCCACTAAAAGGGACTTTATGACGGGAAAGATATTTATTTTTTCGGTTACATAGATTTTTGCCGGACTTTTCTTTTAATTTCTGATGCAGGGTTTTGCGGGGGAAATTTTATGGCGATTTTCTTTTATACGTACTTCAAAAAGATAAAAGTTAAAAGCTAAAAGATAAAAGTGGTATCAAGTCAGCGTCTCCGACTAGATACCACTTTTATCTTTTAGCTTTTATCTTTTATCTCGCAATTACCACCTTGAATCCGTGTGATGTGAAGTTTCCACCTTCGTCATTAGAAAATGAAAGGTGATAGACCCCACTCGCCAGCCTTGTAAGATCGATCGGCACTTTCTTATCATAAGTGATGCCGCTTAATGATTGCGAAGCCATCAGTTTGCCGTCGCTTGCGAATACGCGTAGGAATAATCTTGTGTATAGATCAGTTTTTACCCATACCTGGAAGTTACCGTTGCTCGGGTTGGGCAGAATTATTAATGAACCGGGATTGGAAAGCGTAAGATGACGGTCAGAGCAATCGTTTACCTGGATTACTGTAGATTTCGATGCAGAACATCCCGCATCATTAGTACCAGTAAAAGTTACTGTGGCTGAGCCTGCCCCCGCTGCGAATGGGTTAAATTTATTTATCTGCACGCCGCTACCGCTCCATGTGCCTATAAATCCAATTGCAGTTAATGTGATCGCAGAATCTGAAACACATAAGCTCGAAGGAATTGGTCCCAAAGTAAACGTGGGTGTTGGTTTCACCTGCAGGATAGCACCGATAGATGTTACAGATCCGCAATTGCCTGAAACAATTACCCGGTATACATTTCCATTCTGCGTTGTGGTCAATGCATTCAACGTAAGAGTTGCAGTGGTTTGCCCATTGATATTACTGAAGACCGTTCCGCCGTCGGTACTTATCTGCCACTGGTAACCGACTATAGAACCGGTGGTAGATACAGTGAAAGATGTTCCCAAACCTGCGCAAATAGTGCTGTGAGCAGGATTGCCTGTAATAACTGCCGGCTGCCAAAACACCAGCGATGCAGCATTAGTAGTCGTTGGAGATCCGCAACTGGAAATCACGGCCCGGTACACATAGTTATTCATTCCGGCAGTAATACCTGTGACGGTTAACGTGGAGGTAGTAGCTCCACTGTAGGTACTGCTATTTGTAATATCTACAAAGCCGCTACCCGTGTTCACCTGCCATTGATAGCCGGTAGCACCGGTGGCAACAGTAGTAAACGTAGTAGTCGCACCTATACATACTGTACTTGTAGTTGGCTGTGTAGTGACAGTTGCACCTGCAGTAACGGTAAGTGAAACAATACTAGAATTAAGCGATGCACAACCATTGGCCACAACTGCACGGTATTGGTAACCATTCATGGCCGTTGTTACATTGCTAATGGTCAATGATGCTGTAGTGGCACCCGAATAAGGCGCTACATTGGAAACAGGTATAAAACCACTACCTGTATTTACCTGCCATTGATAACTGACGGTACCACTTCCTTCGCCTGCAACGGTGAGCACTGCATTGTTTCCCACACAGGTTGTAACCGCAGAAGGTTGACCTGTAATCGAGGCCGGAATACAACTCGGGTCAGGCATGATTTGGGTAAACGTATCTGCCACAGCCAGCAATGAATTGGAAAAACTGAAGAGGTTTGATTTAATATAAACCGCAGGGATCGTTTTCAAATTAATATCATCAACAAACCAACCACCTCCTGCGGGCGCTGTATTATCATCGGTAGCAAAGCGGAATCGAAATTTAATTGGCTGTCCTGAATAAGAAGAAAGATTTACACTCGTTCTGGTGAATGAATTGATAAGACCAGTGAACGCCTGCCGTCCGCCCAGCAGGTTACCGCTACCTGTGCCGAGTGAACCATTGTATCTATATTCACTCATTTTGGTTCCGACATCACTCCAGTTAGTACCGCCATCGGTACTTACTTCCACCACTCCTCCATCCCAGCCTTCTTCGGTATCGAAACGGTGCCAGAAACTAAGCAAAGTGAATGACGAAGGAGCGCTATTCAAATTATAGGCTGATGTAGTGGCCAACCGATGATCAGTTAAGCTTGGCGGGTTTGGTCCATAAAAGGCATTGGGTGCACTATGATTGATAGTTGAAGTCGTCCAAACTGTGCTGGTGGACGATGCAGCCGTCCATGTAGCTGGAATAGCTGCGTTGGGAACTGATTCATTTAAATGCTCAACCGGTATAAAGAAAGTACCTGGATTTACAGATACCGTAAATGAATAATCCTGGCTTTGCAGTGAATTGAGATTTATCGGTCCATGTGTAACGGTCCTGTTGGTTGCATTGTATACGCCACCACTAATCCAGGTAACGGTTGTGGGCAATGTATCCGTAATGTATGCGTTAGCTAATGGTGCACAATTGCCGGCTGTAACGTGCCTGGTGTATGTTACATTTTGACCTTCTGGCACCTGCGTTACACTTTGTGTAATAGAGAAAGTGCTATTATCGGAATTGAAACTTACCACCTGGTCGGTAACGCTTTCGGAAGAACCTTGTGAAGCACCTCTGCCCATACCTCTTTTTGCAAATGCTTTCCAGATGGCGCAACTGTATTGCCCACCATAGAACAGCGTGTCTGCTTTTAAAATAGCATTACGGGCATCAATAAAACCGGGGCTGCAGGGTTGTAGTCGCATACCTTCGGTTACCAGTTTAAGTGCAACTGAATTTCCGCCGGGGGCCGCTGGGTTGAAAAGATTAGGATTAATTCCTGCCACCTGGATTATTTCCCAGGTCATTTCCCATAAAGCCATGCACCAAAACTCGCCACGGTCATGTGACTCGCTGGGAAGTATGTTACGATAAACAAGCGGATTGGTAGCTATATTGGTCGAATATTTAAAATTGCGAATACCATTGCCGGTTATGGGTTGGTCGAGTACATAGGTACCAATACTGCGGGGCTTCACGCCGTCGCCGGCGTTTGCAGTAGCCCAGTCCGTAGTAACCATCAAAGCAAAATAATCACTCCAGCCTTCGCCACCATGCTCGGCATTGCCAAGGCAGGATGCGATAGCGGGACCGCCGGTAAGACGATTGCTTATACCGTGAGTATATTCATGTGCCACGATACCATTGTCCAGATCACCATCACGGGATACAAACGATGTATTCCATAAATACATTTGCATGCGCGGACGCGAACCATCAACAGGAGTTGCAAAGTTTGCGTTTCCAGTTCCGGCTCCATCCTGTGCATCGGCAACTACATAATCATTTCCCAGTCCACCGCGACCCTGGTTATTGTTTTGGAAGTTGCCCGCTGCTTCGTCAAAGCCATATAGGTAAGAAAGATCATGCATTATATTGTTCCAGTAAAACAGGTTGGTGATGCCAAACTGCTGGTTGGGTGGTGACGTAGTTCTCGGTGGCTGAGTATAATCTGGAGTAAAATCAAAATTAAGATTGGGTAGAGCGGTAGATGAAACTGCAGCACGATCTATTACCGTGTTGGTGCCTGCTTTATCTTCTGCGGCCCAAACATTATTCCCCCGCGTACTATCATGATCGCCGCTACCGTCGTTATGCCAACCTAAGGATGTTGCATTGCCGGGAGCCAGGGTCCAGGGATTGGTGACAAGTGCCGAATTTGCTCCCAGGTGGGTTGGGCTTTCACTTGGGAAAGGAATAACCCGGTATTTGGCAGAGCTGACAATGAATGGACGGTAATTCCATTTTACCTGGTCGTTTCGTTTAAGTATAAAGGTATTTTCAGCGGGTGTGTTGATATGCTTCGTTGCATGTTCAACCGTGGAATGTTTTTCAGGCACCCAGTTACAGGTGATAGTTAAATTTTGTTTACCAAGAATGTTACCATTCAATGCGTCTACGCGAATGAGCCAGTAGGCGGTAGAGTTAACTGGTGCCACAAACACCTGCCATACCAATCGTACCTGTTGCTTGTCCTTTCCAACCGGAAACCAAATGAGGTCTGCAGAAATATTTTCAAGCGATACCCCGAGTTTTCCAAAAGTGAATTTATATCCATCGGGAGAAGTGGTAACCGGAACAATCTGCTCTTTTGCAGTGAGGCCTTCATTCTGCAAAGCTTTTTGTACGGCATTCAAAACCGTAAGCGTTGGCACACCGTTATTGTTATTCGTTTTTTCTTCGATAGTGCTTATGCGTGAGCCAGTGCGAGACATAAGTTTACCCTGCTTAAATGCCATAACCTGCAGTTCGTTAAATACAGGTATCCCCTTATAACTCTGTTGCAGGTACACCATTTGCACATCATCGCCACCTGTTACTTTGTAAGTACTGGCAACGATACTGTTTTCAAGATCGGCGGCTGTCAATCCTGAGATATTGCTGTTGAGCTTTACCAGTTGCCTTGCAGTACGGGCTTCGGATTCTTTGACCTGTGCATTGATAAAATAGGAAGAAGTAATCATCAGGGCAGTGAGCAGTAGTTTTCTCATGGAGGGAATGTAAAAATTTAAAGGTGGTAACGTTAAAATTGGCAATCCGCTAAAATAAAGAATATACAAACCAAAAAAACACTTAAATACACCAAAAGGCTGCATAAATACACCAAAAGGCTGCAAAATAATTTTAACGTAGAAAACGTTTTGTAGAGTTGCTTCTACAACACTAAAACTCTACCTTTTGAAAATAATATTCTTATCCCTCGTCAATTTCCTGTTCCTGATTTTACAGTACCTGCCGGGTAATGCGCAGATGATCACGGGAGTATGGAGAGGAAAAATCAACAGGCAAAAAGCCGAAGTAAAAATCATCCAGGACGGGGATAGTATCAGGGGAACTTCCTACTATTATGACAATGAGGCAAATTACAGGCGTTATAGCATCCGGGGTTATTTCAGTGCAAATACCAATGAAGCTGTATGGTGGGACGACCAGTTGCTGGAAGAAAAAACGGGTAAATTAAATGTATCCGCCCCTGGCAAAAATGCGCTCCTGTCGAGTGCCGATTTCAATTGTCCCGGCTCCGGGAAAATGACACTGGATGGCAAAGCCGGTAAAAAAGAAGAACAAAATCTCCGCGGTGAGGTCCATCTGGATAAAGTGCCACAACCTGGTTTCGAAGATGAATGGGACTTTGTAATCGATAACTATCTCTCAGGTGCCAACGATCCATACATTATCGACAGCATTTCATCACTCGCTACGTTACATAAAGAACCTGTCGAAAACACAGGAATTGTAGAAAGAAAGGAGCAACGCAAAGTGCCGGAACCACTGCCAGTACAAAAAACCAGTACGGTAGTAACTGCGCCACCGCCCATTATTAAAACTCCGGAAATAATACCGGTTCAGACAATCGAAGAAAAATTCGTTTCAAGAAAGAAGGTATTTACAACCGAGATACCTCTTAGTGGCGATTCAATCGAACTCCGTTTTTATGACAATGCAGAAATCGATGGTGATTCGATATCACTTTTCCTGAACGATAAAATTATCTTCCGGCATATCCGGCTTACCGGGAATGCGTATGCTATCAAACTTGCTGTGCAGGAACTGGCAGAAACAAACGAACTGATCATGGTGGCGGAAAACCTGGGCACTATTCCACCTAATACATCCTACATGGTGGCGATCGTAGGCAATGAGCGATATGAAGCAAGGTTGGAAAGCACGGAGGGAAGTAGTGCGATGGTACGCTTCGTGAAGAAGATAAAAGATAAAAATTAAGAGATAAAAGTTGGCTAGGTGGAGGTGTACTTAGTTAGCTTTTTGCACGCAAGAGCGCTAAGGAATTAAAATCTTAGCGCACTTTGCGCTTCTTTGCGTTCTTTGCGTGCAAAAAAAAATAAAGACTTTTCCAACTTTTATCTTTTACCTCTTATCTTTTATCTGATTTATAGTACCAGTTTTGACCACACCGCGAAATGATCCGACGCAAATCGCCCTTCCCAGGTTTGGGAAATCGTAGCATGCCGAAGCACTTTCCATCTACCCCGTGTAAAAATGTAATCGATAGGTTGATCATCCACTTCTTTTGAACGAAAAGCATTGAATGTTCCGGTAGGACCATAGTGTGGCATTTGCGACAGGCCCTTTGAATCTACAAAATGAAGAACGTCATTTTTATCAAGCAATACCTGTATGGGTTCATCTGCAGGCCTTGCATTAAAGTCGCCCATGATTAAAGAAGGCGTTGTTCCCGCAATTCGATTTACTTCCCTTTTCAATAGTTGTGCGCTTTCCCTTCTTGCAACCGTGCCCACATGATCGAAGTGGGTATTGAATACAAAAAAGATCTTCTTCGTTTTACGGTCACGGAACTTAGCCCATGTTACGATGCGGGGAAATGCAGCATCCCATCCTTTACTACCAGCTATATCAGGTGTGGAAGAAAGCCAGAAAGTTTTTGATTGAAGTATCACTAGCCTTGTTGTATCATAAAATATTGCGCTAAATTCTCCTTTATCCTGTCCATCGTCTCTTCCTACTCCCGTGGATTTGAAACGGGATAGCATGGCCCGCAAATCCACCATCTGATCGGGTTTTGCTTCCTGCACACCGAGAATATGCGCTTCATGAAAAAGTACCTGCGATACCACTTTGTCTTTACGATATGGCCATGCGTTCAAGCTATCCGTGGCTGTATTGAGTCGGATATTAAAGGTCATTACATTCAGTTCCTGGGCGGAAACTGAATACGTAATGACCAAAAATATCAAAGTGATTAGTTTTTTCATTTGCGAACAGCTTTTAAAGGTGAGCATAGTTCACGCAGGTGATGATAAGTAGCCGATAACGCAAATTTCCTGCGCCATCGGCATAATCAGCGTTATCTGCGTGAACTCTTTCGCTATTTCATCTTTTTCATCAATTCATCAATTGCCCTGTCGAGCTGGGGATCTTTACCAGACATTTTATCTTCAAATGAATTAACTACAAGAATATCTGGTTCCACACCGCTTACTTCGAGATCTTTTCCATCCAGTGAATAGCAACCCCAGGCCGGCATGCGTACCGTAGATCCATCAACGAGTGAAACGCCACTGGTAAATATGATCCACCTGTACGTACCATTGCCAATTATGGATCCTAACTGCAGAGCCTTAAAACCCTGCGCGGTCATTTCCGCATCACTGAGCGACTGCTCGTTGATAAGCAGTACAATAGGTTTGTCGCCCGGTGAAAAATTTGATTGGTGACTAAGTTTTCCCTCCCGGTATTTCCACTGCAGGTAAGAACGTTGAGCCAGGAATCGCAATACTTCATCATGCACATTACCTCCCCTATTATATCGCAAATCCAGTATCAACGCATCTTTAGTCGTCAACTCCTGGGTCATATCGATAATAAATTGCTCCAGCTCTGGCTGTTGCATGTTCTTCATGTACCCGTAAGCAATTCTTTTCTTACTTTTCTCATCTACGCGGTGCTGGTTGTCGTCAATCCATTCGTCATAATAGTTATTCAGGATACCTGGCTGGGGGTGGATCTTTACATCATAGGCCTGGCCATTGCGCGTGAATTGCAATTTCAATTCCTGGTCAAGGGATGGCTTGGAAAAATAATAACTGCGATCCATAGACGGTTTCACTTCTTCGCCGTTCACACTTGTAAGTACATCTCCCGGTTTGATATCCACTCCTTTTTTGTCGGCCGCAGAGCGTTTCAGCACGTGTTTTACCCTGAAGGGATCATTGTCATCGAATACAATACCAGTCTCCATTGTACGATTGCTCAAGGGAATAGTTTCGTCATCGCCAAAGGAGTTGAAGCCCTGGTGCGATGAATTTAATTCTCCCAGCATATCATTAAGCATGATGCGCATATCGGCACGGTTATTCAGGTAAGGGATAAATTTTTTGTAATAATCCCTTGTCTTTTTCCAGTCGAGTCCATGAAATTTTTCATCGTAATAATTTTCTTCCATTTGTGCCCACGCTTCATAAAACATCTGGTCAAACTCCTGCGACAGGTTGCGACGGAATGTATAACCAATGTTGATAGGATCCACTTTGTTTGTTTCCAGGTTAAGCTTGTGAATATTACCCGATAACAATACGTACATTTTATCGCTCACTTCCACGATATCATATCCTGACATGGCTTCGGTGCCGGCAATTTTTTCTGTTTTATTTTGTTCGAATGGTTCGATAACGGTTTTCCACAACGCATTCCTGTTTTCACCATGATTACTTACATACAATACCGTTGTTTTATCCGCTTTTTGCCCCACATATGCCAGGAACTGAGTGCCAAGTGAAGGACTTACCTGTTCCAACCTTTCCATAATACGGTCTGTGTCGATAGTTATAGGTTTATTATCGACAACTGGTGTGGAAGTTTTTTTTGAAGTGTCTTTTTTCTCCTCTTTAAATAAATCATTAAACTTATCCAGGCGGTAGGGTTCGTCTATTTTTTCCAACGGCAGTCGATACACGCGCATACTTTGCATACCAGTAGGATATGCAGGTCTGAGGCGTTGGGAACTGAAGTAAATACTTTGCCCGTCGGGTGACCAAAGCGGGTTTATTTCAGAGATCGCTGTATTGGTAATATTGATGGTGCGATTTTCTTTTATATTATGTACGAATACATCCTGTTCAAAATTGCGGTAGGCTGTGAATACAACATACTCATCGTTTGGCGAAAAGGCCGGATCACTGCCCTGCACGCCCCAAAATTCGTCTTTTGCCAGTGTGCGGCTGGTCATTGTTTTAAGGTCCAGCAACCTTACTTCATCACGCCCGCTATGATAAACTGCTTTGTCCCTCTTCCTGTTTAATACTACTGAGCGATTATGCTTTTGGTCAGAGGAAATTTCTTTAATGGTCGATCGCCCGCTCGCATCGATCGTATACCAATTGGAGTAACCACCAAGAGTTTGGTTAAATAATAGCGTCCTGTTATCACTTGTCCATTTTACTTCTTTTACTCTTTCGCCGGAGTTTCGTTTTACGAGCTGAACAAATTTTCCTTCGATATCACTTACAAATAATTCGCCGCGTGATACAAATGCCAGTTTCCTCCCATCTGGCGACACGTCGAATGCCGTGATATTACCTTTAACATTAAAATCTTTTTCTTTGGGAAGCGTGTTGTTACGATAGATGGCTATATCCAGTTTTTTCTCTTTATTCGCTTTTACGTCATACATCCATAGCTGGTAATCCTTTTCAAACACCACTTTGCCACCCTGGGCATTTACGAGCGGCGTTTTAATGGATGAAGAAAACTTAGTTAGCGCTTTCTTCTTTCCATTCTCGAGGGCATAGAGGTTATACTCCCCATTTGCTTCATCAGAAATAAAATAAACATTTCCTTTATCATCTACGCTGGCATAAAAATCTTTTCCCTGCCAGTCCGTATACTTTTTATGTTGCTTTGTTTTTGGATTATAAGTCTGGATATCCGGGTTGAAAGGACCTTTGTAACGTTTGCGCTGTACCTGGCTACTGCTTTCCCAGGTATCGTTGAAAAATATTTCGCCGGTAATGGGATGCTCAAAAAGCTGGTGATCGAATTGAAACAAAAAATTTCCGAATATACGTTGTGGTGTGCCGCCGGTAGCAGCTACTTTATACCCTGCTATACTTCCGATGCGGTCGCTATTAAAATAGATGGATTTTGAATCCCAACTCCAACTGCTTACATCATCGTTGCCACTATGATAGGTAAGTTGTTTTATTTCTCCACCATTAACGGGCATAATGAACACATCAGGATTACCATATTGCCGTCCTGTAAATGCAATCATTCTTCCGTCGGGTGAAATGCGCGGGCTCGTTTCATAACCCTGCATAGCCGTAAGACGGGTGGCCAGGCCATCATTTATTGAAGCCTTCCACAGGTCGCCTTCAAAACTAAAAACTACAGTTTGTCCATCGGGTGTAAGGCAGGGGTTGGACAGAAACCAGGCCTGTTCAGATTGTGCTTCAAGTTTGCCGAGCGAACATATCGAGCAAACCAGAGGCAATAAAAGTTTATACATGAAGATTATTTTGATCGTTGAAAATACGTCAAAACAATATTGGAAACTACCGTTTGTAAAAACTATCAGTGGATCGTAACAGGAGAGTGTTCTGGCAACAACTGCTTCACATCTACAGGAAGTTTGATATAACTTTCTTCCAGCATATTTGCAAAAGCTTCGAAATAAAGAATTACATCTTCACGTCTATTTTTTTTCAGCCAGCGAAAGCCGCCAGGCAGATGTTGTAAAACTTTTTTATCGCTCAGGTATTCGATATGATGTATGTCTGTAGCTGTGAGGCCGGCTTCCTGCAGCCTCTGTACCATTAATCCAAGCGGGGTGGCAATATTCATACAGTAATCTTCTCCCAACTCCGTCCATTCGCCTATACCGGTATGTGCGTAGCGGAGTATTTCCTGTTCGGAATAAGGAGTCATTACCTGTAGTAGGTGCCCGCAATTGCAAGCACCGTGATTACCCCAGGCGTAGTGAGCTCCTACATTAAGTCGTTGTGCAGCTTCCCGGAGTGCCGTGATGAGGGAAATAGTTGCTGTGGCCATACAGGTGTTTTTTATTAAAACAAACGAATCAAAGTAAAGGTTTTGAATGTCCCGAATTTGGGGTTTCACGCAAAGGCAGCAAAGGAAGCGCAAAGAAGCAAAGTAATATATCTTTGCGCCTTCGCATTAATCTCAGCGCGCTTTGCGTGAAACAAGAAAGAAATTCCGCCTACACCACCACATTCACCATTTTCCCTTTTACAAAGATGATCCTCTTAGGCGCCTTTCCTTCCAGCCATTTTTTTATTACTTCATTGTTAAGAACAATCTGCTCTACCTCCGTTTGCGCTGCATCGAGAGCGATATCAATTGTGGTACGTGTCTTCCCGTTTACAGATACCGGGTATTCCTTACTACTTTCTCTTGTATATTTTTCTTCAAATACGGGGTAAGGTGCATTCAATACTGAACCTTCTCCTCCCAACTGGTTATATAATTCCTCCGCAATGTGTGGCGCATAAGGGGCAAGCAGTATAAGAAGCGGTTGCAGAATTTCCTTTTTATGACATTTTAAATCGGTGAGTTCATTCACGGCAATCATAAAGCTGCTGACCGCAGTGTTGAAACTAAATCGGTCCGTATCATTTTCTATTTTTCGGATAGCCTGGTGCAATACTTTCAACTCTGCTGCGGACGCTTTTTCATCCGTCCAGAGTTGTCCCTTTGTTTCATCGTAAAAAAGACGCCAGAGTTTTTTCAGGAAGCGGTGCACGCCTTCAATTCCTTTGGTATCCCAGGGCTTGCTCATTTCTACGGGGCCGAGAAACATTTCATACATTCTGAAGGTGTCTGCTCCATATTTTGCGACAAGATCATCCGGGTTAACGGTATTGAATTTCGACTTGGACATTTTTTCAACTTCAGCACCGCAGATATATTTCCCATTCTCCAGGATAAATGTTGCGTCGGCAAACTCACCTTTCTTCCAGTTCCTAAATGCTTCTGTATCCAGTTCAAACCCGTCCACCATATTTACATCTGCATGAATGGCATCTGTGCTGTATTGATCTTTCAGGCCGGCCGATACAAATTTGTTGGTTCCATGCACACGGTATACAAAACGGCTACTGCCCTGTATCATACCCTGGTTGACCAGTTTTTTATATGGTTCATCGTGGCCTATATAACCGAGATCGAATAAAACTTTCGTCCACATACGACTGTACAATAAATGTCCAACTGCATGTTCGGTGCCACCGATATATAGGTCCACCTGGTTCCAGTAATCGGATACCTTACGATCACAAAAAGTGTTTTCATTATGCGGATCCATATAGCGTAGAAAATACCAGGATGAACCTGCATAGCCGGGCATGGTATTCGTTTCCAGGTTGCGATCTGTCCAATCTTTTATGTTTGAGAGCGGGCCTTCGCCATCTGGTCCGGGTTGATAGGTATCAACGTGGGGAAGTTGAAGTGGCAATTCATTTTCTGACAAAGTATAAGCGACACCATCTTTCCAGGTGATGGGAAAGGGTTCGCCCCAGTAGCGTTGCCTGCTAAATGCCGCATCACGCATACGGTAGTTTACTTTACGCTGCCCTTTACCGGCAAGCTCCAGTTGCGACACTACAATGCCGGCAGCTTTCATCATTTCTATACCGTTGAGGAAATCGCTATTTTCCAATTTGGCTTCTTTGGTGGGATTAGCGTCTTGGCCGTTATAATATTCTCCTATGATATTAGTGATTGGAATATTGAAATGCTTCGCAAACTTATGATCGCGATCGTCGCCACAGGGAACGGCCATGATGGCGCCCGTGCCATAACCCGCCAGCACATATTCAGAGATCCAAACAGGGATTTCTCTTCCACTCACCGGGTTGATGGCATAAGCGCCCGTGAACACACCGCTGATCTTTTTCTCCGCCATTCTTTCACGCTCGCTCCTGCTTTTTACATAGCCAATATATTCGTCAACCACCTGTTTTTGCGCAGTAGTTGTGATTTGTTCTACCAGTTCATGTTCCGGGGCGATAACCATAAAGTCCACCCCATAGATGGTGTCGGGACGTGTGGTATACACCCGAAGTTTGTGTGCCACGGCAGGATCGCTTCCGGCAATATCGAAATCTATTTCTGCTCCTTCGGATTTGCCGATCCAGTTGGTCTGCATTTCTTTCATAGCATCGCTGAACTCTACAGTTTGCAATCCATCGAGAAGCCGGTCAGCATATTCGGTAATACGTAGGTACCATTGTCTTAATTTTCTTTTTACTACCGGGTAGCCGCCACGTTCGCTCACACCATTTACCACTTCATCGTTGGCAAGCACGGTGCCGAGCGCTTCGCACCAGTTGACTTCACCATATCCGCAATAGGCAAGGCGGTATTGCATAAGTATTTCCTGCCTTAATCTTTCATCAAACCCTTTCCATTCGTCGGAAGTAAAGGCCGGCAGGGTATACTGTGCATTTGGCATAGGAAAATTTGTATTTCCTTCCTTTTCAAACGCATTTTCAAGAATCTTTATCGACTCAGCTTTATTAGTTTTTCGATTATAAAAGCTATTGTACAATTGCAGGAATATCCATTGCGTCCACCGATAATACGACGGATCGCTGGTTTGTACTTCGCGATCCCAGTCGTAACTAAACCCGATATTATCAAGCTGCGCCTTGAATGTGGCAATATTCTTTTTGGTTGTTACAGCGGGGTGTTGACCTGTATCCAAAGCATATTGTTCTGCGGGTAATCCAAAACTGTCAAACCCCATTGGATGCAGTACATTAAACCCTTTGAGTCTTTTATACCTGCTGTAAATGTCGGAAGCAATATATCCAAGTGGGTGGCCTACGTGTAAACCTGCGCCACTGGGATAGGGAAACATATCGAGCACGTAGCATTTAGGTTTGGAAAAATCATTAGGAACTTTATAAAGCTGGTTGGTTTTCCAAAACTCCTGCCATTTCTTTTCAATATCTGTGAATTTGTATTCCATGCTGTTTGCTGATCGGAAATTAAGACCGGTTACTGTTCATTATTTTATAAAAATGCGCTGTACTATTATAAGCTGATTTACCCGACGATCCCTAAGCCCGAAGATCAGGAATGAATAATAAAAACATTGCTGGATGAAAATACCCTTCGGTTACCCGGACCAACGCACGGGAATTCTTTAACATAATCTTTGATTCACATGGCAATATGCGCCCAATACAATCGTTTAAATGGTCGCAAAAATACAAATTTGTAGCCCTTAATCCGCTAATTTTGCGAAACCCGTAAAATTCAAAATCTGGTCGCATGGCTCAACCTGGCAAAGCATCTATCAAACGTGGAAAACCGAATTACTTCATGTCCATCCTGGGTATCACGCTCGTCCTTTTCCTGTTGGGAATTATCGGGTGGCTGGTGATCAATGCTAATAAGCTGGGCAATTATTTCAAGGAAAGTGTGGAAGTGCGAACCTATATACTCGGCGATCTTCATCCTAAGGATAGTGCGGCATTGATGACATATATTTCATCCAAGCCCTATGTGAAAAAGATCAATTATGTGACGAAGGAGGAAGGTAAGCGCATCTATATGGATGATGGTAATGAAGACTGGGGGAAGGTGCTCAATGCCAATCCGCTCCCAAATGCTATTTATTTCAAAGTAAAAAACCAGTACCTCAATACTGATTCGTTGAAAAGCATAAAGGCGGACCTTACACAACAAACTTATGTTACGGATGTAGAATATCCTGAAGCGCTGGTGGGCAAGATGAGTGAGAATATCCGGAATGTAAGTATTGGCATGCTCGCTATTGCGCTTATCCTGGCCATTGTGGTTATAATTCTTATTGACAACACCATCAAGCTTGCCATGTTCAGCAACCGGTTTCTCATCAAGACCATGCAAATGGTAGGCGCAACCCGCGGCTTTATTGCCAAGCCCATGAATATCCGGGCCATCATTAATGGTGCGCTGGGTGGACTTGTAGCTTCTGCGGGCGTATACCTGCTCATTTTACTTTTTGAGAGCCAGATCGCCGATCTCAAATCTATTCGCGATAATAATATGCTGATGCTACTCTTCCTTACCCTTATAATACTGGGTATTTGCATCAGTCTTTTCAGTACCTACCGAAGCGTGGTAAAATACCTGAAAATGAAGCTGGACGAGCTGTATTGAGCTGAATGTACCAATAGAAAATTGGCTGGTACCATTTGAATAACATACACCAGTCAACTTTATCTTTTAACCTGCCTGCCGGCAGGCGGGTTTTTATCGTTTATCTCATTATATTGCAACGCTAAATTTCTGAACAATGAATGAAAAGAAAGCTGCGAATTCGATCTTCGAAAAAGACAACTACAGGTGGATGCTTATAGGTTTGGTAGTGATGGCTATTGGCATGTTCCTGATGGCTGGTGGCAAGAGCGAAAACCCGGCAGTATTTGATGCCAACTCGGTGTATAGCACAACAAGGATAACGATCGCGCCGATCCTTATCCTGGCAGGCCTGGTGATCGAGATCTATGGCATTTTCAAACGTCCTCGCAAAACTGTTGCCTGACGTACCGGCAACCGTAAATGAATAGAAAAGGCGTTACTTCTGGTATCGCTTTTTTATTACCGATACAATCTGTTACCCCTACTAACCCTAATTCAACTGCAATGCAAATCGTTGATGCTATTATCATAGCTATTGTTGAAGGCCTTACTGAATTCCTGCCGGTTTCATCTACGGGGCATATGATAATTGCCAGTTCTTTGCTCGGCATACATAAGGAAGAATTTACCAAGTTATTTGAAGTGGCTATACAGTTGGGAGCCATACTTGCGGTTGTAGTATTATACTGGAAAAAGTTTTTCCAGTTTACCCGCCTGGATTTCTACTTTAAACTTCTTGCCGGTGTTACACCTGCGTTATTATTGGGGTTTCTCTTTGGTGATGCTATCGATAGCATGCTGGAGAAGCCGGTGATAGTCGGGATTTCATTGTTACTGGGTGGGATCGTGCTTCTGTTTGTTGACAAATGGTTCAACCAGTCCAATAATAAGCCGGCCGACCTCCTGGCTGTCGAAACTACGCGCGAAGAATTGATAGAAGCCGATGAAAAGCTTACTTATAAAAAATCCTTATTGATTGGATTGTGGCAGGTACTGGCGATGATCCCCGGTGTAAGCAGGAGTGCCGCATCAATCATTGGTGGTATGCAACAAAGGCTAACCAGAAATTTCGCTGCGGAATTCTCCTTCTTCCTTGCAGTGCCTACAATGTTTGCTGCCACGGCCTATTCTTTGTTTTTAAAGGATTGGAAGCAAAGCGGTGTTGAAAGAAAAGGTTATTCAATCATCATGGAGTCGAGGGAAAATTCTATCGCCTTCATTACAGGAAATATTGTGGCATTTGTAGTAGCATTGCTCGCAATCCGCTTTTTTATCAATTACCTGAAACTCTACGGTTTTAAAGTTTTCGGGATTTACAGGATTATTGCAGGACTTATACTGTTGGGGTTGCTGGCTGTTGGAGCGATTGAGTAGATAAAAACTAAAAGATAAAAGATAAAAGTGTTTTAAGGCGAAGTGCTTAATTCAACAGAACTGTTCTTTTATACAAGGGTTTTTGATTTTTAGATTAACTTTTATCTTTTAACTTTTAACTTTTATCTCAATAAACTACTATCTAATATGGAGACTGCTTCCAAAAAAGTAATTAATGGCTGGGCGATGTATGATTGGGGTAATTCGGCGTATAACCTCGTAATTACTTCTACCATTTTCCCTACGTATTTTGAGGCCATTGCTGCAGATAACAAGCAGGTTTCTAAAACCACCATAACGTTTTTGGGTCGGCAGTTTGAAAATACGGCCCTGTACAATTACACCCTGGCTTTCGCCATGCTGATCGTAGCTGTAATGTCGCCCCTGCTCTCATCCATTGCTGATTACAGGGGCAACAAGAAGAAATTTTTGAATTTCTTTTTAACGATGGGTAGTCTTGCCTGTGCATTGTTATTCTTTTTCGATACCACCAGTGGCACCACGAGTTCGCCTGCATCACCTTTAGGTCTTGGCATCATTTGTATGATCGTTGCATGTGTGGGATTTTGGGGCAGCCAGGTTTTTTACAATTCCTTTCTTCCTGAAATTGCAGCACCGGTGGATCGCGACAGGGTGAGCGCCAGGGGGTTTGCTTTTGGATATGTTGGGAGTGTTTTATTACAGATAATATGTTTTGTGTTTGTTTTCTTTCCAGGTATTGTAGGTGGGTTTGAGGGTAATGGGGAAGATTCCACAATTCAGTACCGTATATGTTTCCTGCTTGTTGGACTGTGGTGGTGGGGCTTTGGCCAGTTTTCGCTGAGCCGGTTGCCACGTCCGGTACCTGCAGGTACGGGTGACCTACAGCATAACATACTTTCAAAGGGTTATTCTGAGTTGCGGAAAGTGTGGAAGCAGGTAAAAGGCCTGCCACCGCTCAAACGGTTTCTTCTCTCTTTCTTTTTTTACAATATGGGTGTGCAGACTATAATGCTGGTAGCAGCGTTATATGGCAAAGGTGAACTTGAAATTCCAACCAGCAACCTGATCATCGCTATTCTTATTATCCAGTTGATAGCGATACCGGGCGCATTAGTAATTTCCTGGCTTTCGTCGCGTATCGGTAATCTCAAAACGCTAATGACGCTGGTAGTGCTGTGGATCTTTATATGCATCGCAGGTTTTTATTCGCCACGGGGTGGTGTGAATGAGTTTTATGCGTTGGGAGCTTCTGTGGGATTCGTAATGGGAGGCATACAGTCGTTAAGCCGTTCCACTTATTCCAAACTGATGCCTCAAACCCGCGATACAGCATCATTTTTTAGTTTTTATGACGTCACGGAAAAAATTGCAGCAGTAGTGGGCATATTCAGTTTTGGTTACATCACGGAACTCACCGGATCACAAAGGAATTCTGTATTGGCACTAGCCAGTTTTTTTGTGATTGGCCTGCTGTTATTGTTTTATGCCAACGCTTATAAAAAAAGTGACCATGAAACTGTATAGCATCAACACTGGTTATTTCAAACTCGATGGTGGCGCCATGTTTGGCGTAGTCCCTAAAAGTATCTGGAATAAAATAAACCCGGCGGATGATAAAAATCTCTGCCCATGGGCGCTGCGCTGCCTGTTGATAGAAGATGGTGAGCGGCTGATTCTCGTCGATAATGGAAATGGCGACAAGCAGGATGAAAAATTCTTCAGCCATTACTATTTACATGGAGATGATACGCTCGATAAATCACTGGCCAGGTATGGTTTTAATCGTAATGATATTACTGATGTTTTTCTTACACACCTGCATTTTGATCATTGCGGCGGCAGCATTATGAGAGAAGGTGACAAGCTGGTACCCGCTTTTAAGAATGCGCAATTCTGGAGCAATAAAGAACATTGGGATTGGGCGGTTTTTCCCAACGAGCGGGAAAAAGCATCTTTTTTAAAAGAAAACATTTTACCGATACAGGAAAGTGGCCAGTTAAAATTTATTACCGTTGCAGATGTAGAAGATGGCAAATTGGGAAGCACCGTATTTACCGATAATATCTCCGTGCGTTTTGTAAATGGCCATACGCAATCCATGATGCTCCCCCAGGTGCAATACAAAGGCAAAACGATCGTATATATGGCAGACCTTCTGCCATCACAGGGGCATATACCATTACCGTACATTATGGGTTATGACATGTTTCCCCTGACTACATTGAATGAAAAGAAATCATTTTTAAAGGAAGCTGTTGAGAACGACTATATCCTCTTTTTCGAACACGATCCCGTGTATGAATGCTGCACCCTGCAACACACGCCGAAAGGTATTAGACCGGATAAATTTTTTAGGATAGAAGAACTCTGAATGCAAATGTGAAAATGTGATAATGTGGAAATGTGGAAATGGGCAGGTCGAAAGTTTTATATTTTGAATTAAGAAATATCCAATCACATAATTATTCTACGAAAATTCATTTTTCACATTTCCATATTATCACATTTTCACATTCGGCAGAAGTTATTTTCTTTTTATGAGTGAAGATAACGGGTGGCGGAGGTTATCATGACTCATCATATCAATCTTTACTTTTCCAACTACCAGTGGACTTTCAATACGGATCGGGATATGATTGGCGTCGTCGGTGATCCAGACGGTCATATTTTCTCCACCCTCAAATACCTGGCCCTTCAGGAGTAGGGGTTTTATTTTTAAAGCACTGAATTTTCCGTACTTGGTTTTGATGGTTTCCCTGCCCACATAACGGATATACATATTGAAAATCTCGTTGTCAAGGAACATTGAAAAGGGAATGCGATCATCGGGTTGCAGCTTCGAAAAGTCAACATTACGCGCATAATACATTGCGCTCATCACATCCTGTACACATGCGGGTACTTTAAACACACCATCTGTAGCAACGGCAGTGTTGGTTGTTTTATTAAATGTGATGTTCTGGTATTTTTTATAGCCGCCTTCATTCACATTACGGATAAATTTGAGCGGTTGCATGGTGGCGGTATCGATAAAGGTTTCGTATTTATCCCGCACTTTATAAATCCAGTCGTACGAAGAGTTGGTCTTTCCTTCGCCGGTAATATGATATACGGGCCGGTTGTTGAAAGTTTCCAGCGTACTTGAAAAAGTTGCATTGCCGGCGTTTACATAAATTCCTGCGACGGCATAGTATACGGTGTACGTAATCTCTTCCCCGGCCTTGAATGACCGGTTTTCGATACCACAAAATTCAGTGTAAGGTGCTTCGGCCTCGGTAGTAAAGCTTATCAGAGCCAATGCTAATGGAACAAAAAACTTAAATCCTTTCATCTTGATCTTTAATTTAAACATATCAGGTTTCCAGTTTCTTTTTCCCATTTGAATTTTCATGATTCGATTTATTGGTAAAAATGGTCCTGATACTCAAAATTAGTAAACTGCCAATCACTGCAGGCAATATAAGGTTCACCAGCCAAATGGTCATCGACGTCATCAAGATGCCCAAATTGTTGACACTAAACAACCCGATGAGCTTAATGCTTATCTCGCCCCTCAATCCCAGTTCCGCAATGGCAAACGTTGGAATGATTGCCATAACCAGAAACGAAACACTCACCGCCCAAAAAGCCTGCCACCACGAAATATTTACATCAAACAGGCGGAACAAAAGGTAATACTGCAAGATAAAAACGATGAACCTTAATGCTGATAATGACAACAACCTTAATAGTATAGTTGCATCAAAATCCTCCAAAGCTCTTACCAGGTAAGCAAACCTGCTACTGCCCGGTAAACGGTCAATCCAGCGTATAAGCCACGCAAGGCGGAAATAAAATAGTGTTAAAACTATAAGGCATGCCAGTACACCATACAGGATTACCTGCATCCAGATAGCCGACACCAGCGAGCTTTCCTGGAGTGCGGAGCGTAGTACCAGTAATCCCAGGCAACCCATAAACAGGGTAATGATCAACTGGCTAATACTACCTACGATCGTTATCGAAATTGTACGTAGTCGATTTCCTTCTTCCATATATAATACGCGCCCCAGGTATTCGCCTACCCTATTGGGTGTACTTACGGAAAAAGACACTCCTGAAAGTATAGCTTTAAATGCACGGAGGAAGCTTATCTGCTGAACACTTTTTATGGATATCTTCCATTTAAAGGCTTCGATCGACCAGTTCACCACCATCAACACAACTACCATCACAAGGTTCCAGATCAACGGGCTGCTGAATGATTCTCTAATTCGTTGCCAGGCCTTGCCCAGGTTTGGCTGATGCTGGATATGCCTGTAAATTGACCATGAAAGCCAAAGAAATAACAGTGGTCCGAGGAAGTAGTTGATAAAGCGTTTGATATTTCGGTTCAGCTTCATTAATCTTGTAAAAATAGTATCCAATTGCAAAAGCCTGCGAAAATAATCCTTGGTATCGACCCTGGTACACTTATTATGGGATATGGCATTATTAAAGTGAGTGGCAGCACTGTGGTGATGGTAGAAATGCAGGTATTGAAATTACCGGTCAATAAGGATAATCATGAACGTCTACAACTCATTCACCAGAAAGTTGCTGAACTGATAGAAAGATTCAAACCAAACGAATTTGCAATTGAAGCGCCGTTTTTTGGAAAGAATGTACAAAGCATGCTCAAACTGGGAAGAGCCCAGGGTGTAGCAATTGCTGCTGCGATGAGCGCTGGACTACCCGTAACAGAATATTCGCCCAAAAAGGTAAAACAATCGGTAACCGGTAATGGTAATGCAGGTAAGGAACAGGTATGGAAAATGTTGCAGCACCTGCTTACGTTGCAGGACGAGCCTACATCTTTTGATGCTACCGATGCATTGGCTGTAGCTATGTGTCATCATCTGCAGAATAATTCATTGCTCACGCAAAATGTAAAAGGATTGAAGGGGTGGGGTGATTTTATTAAAAAGAATCCGGGACGGGTACGGTGATGCTGTTTTCTTATGGTCAGTAGTTTTTATTGCGAAGGAATGTGGAGTATTGAAGGCCACTTGAACGTAAGGCTTTACTTTTTTTCCCGTTTTTTTTAGTTTTTTTCACTTGGTGCTGGCTCGTTGTCAGGTGATATTTGCTTTCTGATGTATATGCATTACCGTACGAATTTGTGAAGACGAGGAGTTGATAGCCAGACAGCCTAGATGGTTGCAGTAGTGGCGATAGTATTCTCAAATAATGGGAATGATCGTGTACTGTAGTACGTGTCGTTGCACGAAAAATCGGTGGTGGTGGCGGGGGTGGGTGGGCCCACCGCAGGGTGGTGGGATGAGTGAGTGACGAGTGTTAAAATGAAATTTCTATTATCACCTGATCAAATTAACTTCAGCATTCTTCAATAAATCATCAAACTTTCTACATTCCTGTTTTACTTACCAATATACTTCCACTTTTTCACAACTTCTCCTCCACCAATATCACACATCCAAAACTGCCAGAAAACCTCTATTCTAATCGTCAGCCAATCTATTCCCCTCAAACACCTTTAAGCTGCGCAACTATTTTCTCCTGCACATTTTTCAAATCGCCTGGAGAAGCCTGCGGTTTCGCCTGTGTAAAATTCAAATCATTGGCCGAATTGATCGGCACCAGGTGCAAATGTGCATGCGGCACTTCCAAACCAATTACGGTTATACCACAGCGATTACAATCAAACGACTTTTCAATCGCTTTGGCGATAGGTTGAGCAAAAAGCAACATCTCACGCAAATATTCTTCGGGCAAATCAAAAAGATTGTCAACCTCCTTTTTCGGCACAACCAGCACGTGCCCCTGGCGCAAAGGAAAAATATCAAGAAAAGCATAGAACTTTTCGTTTTCCGCTATTTTATACGAAGGAATTTCACCCGCAATGATTTTGGAAAAAATGGTCATACCGCCAGCAATTTTATATTTTAAAAGATGCAGATAATATTTCAGCTTGCCGAACACTGATTTTTTTACAAAGCTAGCTGTATAAAAGTAAAAAGGCCAGACCGAAGCCTGACCTCAATACGCACAAAATTATTTACACTACGCTGTGGTAATATCTTCAATCTTGAATTTCATTACACCTGCCGGAGCCTGCACTTCTGCTGTATCGCCAACTACTTTTCCGAGTATACCTTTACCAATAGGCGAGGTAACGGATATTTTACCAGCCTTCAGATCGGCTTCCTTTTCGCTAACTACCTGGTAGGTAACCTGCTTCTTCGTATTCAGATTCGTCAGGGTTACCTTCGTGAGGATCGACACTTTGCTGGTATCGATATTTGATTCATCGAGTACCCGGATATTTGCCATTGATCCTTCCATAGCAGCAATCTTTGCTTCCAGTATTCCCTGGGCTTCTTTGGCAGCATCGTATTCCGCATTTTCTTTCAGGTCACCCTTCTCCCTGGCCTCTGCTATCGCCCTGCTGGCAGCAGGCCGGTCCACACCCTTCATGCGTTGGAGCTCCGCCTTCATTTGCTCGAGTGTTTCCTTTGTTACATATTGAATACCACTCATAATCACCTCCGTTTTACATAAAAATGAAAAAAATAACAACGCCTCAAGAGCTCTTCCTGAAGCGTTGCATTATTATGTAGCAAATATAGAAAATTTATTCTGGAACAAACAATAGTTGATATATCGCAAAGGCGGCGCAACTACCTCCTCTAAACGGGCAATCTTCCATTTCAATCATTATCAACTCTTTCAAATTAATGTCAGAACTTATAACTGTGGGTTTAGATAACGCCGGCTATAGAAGCATCCTGCCGTCACGATCACCGGGCTTTATTGGATGGGGGACTGATCTTTATGTGTGTCACCACCCAGCATCACAACGCACCTGCCTGCATTAGTTTATCGATCAATACCTGCGCCATCTTGTAAAATGCTTCATGGCTGTAACCTGCAATATGTGGAGTAATTATAACATTGGGTTGCGAAGAAAACCAGTCCAGTTGCTCCTTCTCACTAATTGAATAGGTCTCCAATTTTTCATTTTCCAGTACATCAAGGCCTGCAGCCACCACCTTTTGACTTTGCAATGCTCTTTGTAATGCGGCAAGTTCAATTACTTTACCCCGCGATGAATTGATGATAAAAGGCTTTCTTACCAGGGCGTTAAAAAAAGCGTCATTTCCCATGTGAAATGTTTCATTGGTTAGTGGTACATGAAAACTAATTACATCCGCGTACCGGCATACCTGCTCCAGGCTCGCCTCTTTAATATAATTGCCACCAAACCCGAAATTGTATTTATCATACGCCAGCACCGTTACATTGAATGGCTGCAGTAAACGAGCAAAACTGCTTCCCGTATTTCCAAACCCTATTATGCCCACAGTTTTTCCCGACAGCTCGGAGCCACGGTTTTCGTCTCTGCGCCAAAGCCCTTTTTTTACTTCCTCGTGCGAACAGGGAATGTTATTCATCAACGCCAGCAACATGCCCAGTATATGTTCCGCCACGGCATTTCGATTGCCTTCAGGACTGCTCACGCACACAATTCCCCGGGACGTCGCAAAGTCGAGGTCGATCAATTCCATGCCGCTACCCAGTCTGCCGATCCATTTAAGGGAGGAGGCTTTTTCGAGCAGGGCCCTGTCTACCTGGATCCTTGTTGTCAATACCAGGCCGCGCATTTCCCCGATAATTTCAGATAATTCGGCATAGCTGATTGAAGGGTTATAGACTACTTCATATCCGTGCTTTTGTAAAGCCTTTTGCAGGTGCTCGTGTGCTTTTCCTGTTATTATTACTTTGTTCATCGCATTTGAAATGTTAGCCGGGCAAATTGTTCAAGATCCAGTTGTTCCGCTCTTTTATTAAACAGTTCGTTTTCCAAAACAGTTGGCTCGAATAAACCGCGGACTGCATTTCGCAATGTTTTGCGACGCTGGTTGAACGCAGTTTTAACGAGCAGGAAAAAATCTTTTTCTGACCTCATCACCAACCTTTCTTTTCTTGGCAGCAACCTGATGACACCGCTTTTTACTTTTGGTGGTGGTTGAAAAGAGTTTTCATGTACATCGAATAAATACTCCACCTCAAAGAAGGCCTGCACCAAAACACTTAGTACACCGTATACCTTATTGCCCTCGCCCGATGCAGCCCGCTGAGCCACTTCCTTCTGAAACATCCCTACCATGCATTCCACATCATCTTTCCACTCCAGTATCTTAAATAAAATTTGCGTGGAAATATTGTAGGGGAAATTACCAACAATGGTAAACGGACCGTTGAATGGTTTTTCAATATCCAAAAAACTCTGGTGGATGATTTTACCATTTAGTGCCGGGTATGCCTGGAGCAGGTAGGTAACTTTTTCATCATCGAGTTCAACGGCTTTAAAGTCGAAACCTTCCAGTTGCAACAAATATTTTGTAAGCGCTCCCCCACCCGGTCCAACCTCAAGCAATTGGCTGAATGGTCGCTGCTGCAGTTGTGCAATGATCTTACGGCACACATTTTCATCTTTTAAAAAATGCTGCCCCAGCGATTTCTTCAGCGTATACATGCAACAAAATTAACTGATACCGGCCTCACGCGACGCGAAATAAAAAACCCTTTCGAAAACGAAAGGGTCTTTTTGTCAAAAAATCGGAATGACTACCTTATGTGCAAGACTTTTTCCCGGAATATTTCTTCACCAAGAGTTACAAGCACCATATATACACCTCTTGGGTAATTGCTTAAATCTTCAATCGTCATGGTCGTATTACCTCTTTGTACAAATGTGCGTTCAGTGATCACCATTTTACCATTTTGGTCAAAGATGTCAACCCGCACTTTACTATCGGCTGATGAGGATATCTGTAGTTGCATGACATCCCTCACCGGGTTAGGCAATACCTTTATTCCATTAACCGCAAGCGAGCGAAGGTCCATCTTAATAATACTGCTGTATTGAATAGAGTTGTTGTTCGTCATCATCCTTATTCGATAATAAATCGTTCGACTTAGATTTTCATTATCGACAAAACCATAATTAAGGTTCTCGATTTCGGCATTATGCGGATCCACACGTCCTATCGTAGTGAAACTGATACCGTCGAAGCTTCGCTGTATATCGAAATAGCGCACCGAAGAGTTGTTTAGAACTTTCCAGTTGAGATTGACGTGATTATTGGCATAAGTGCCTTTCAGACCATACAGGTTATTGGCCAGTACACCGCATGGATCAAACATGTTGATTTGTATCGTGTCCGTGGCGTATGGTGAACAGCCTGCCTGCAAATAGTGTGTTACAATATATGTACCTGGTGTATCTACATTGATGAACGGACCTGTGGTAGTTCCTATGATATTACCATTTGGTGTTTTCCATTCATATACAGATGTACTTACAGGATTGGTAACATAAATTTCGGCTACGCTACCCGAATCGCAAATCGACGGAGTTTCCGTATCGATAAGTACACGGGGAGCCAGGAAGAAGTCGAACGGTCCCACGAAGTCTTTCAACTCCGCAGTAAATGATGCCGATGACCTTGTTTTTACAAGGATACGACGGAAAGGCATACCGCAGGCATTACCACCTAAAAGCGTTACAGGGTCAAGCCCGAGTTTGGTAAGGTTAACAGAAAACTCTACAAACTGGCGGGCAACATAGCTTGATACCAAACTATTGTCCTGTAGAATAATACCAAAAGGTCCACCCCATACACCGTTACCGCACTGCAGACCGGTATAATAGGTACCTCCACCAAGCGGCGCAATACTCGCATAACCATACTGCGAACTTGTAGATGCACCGTCAAACAACCCACCCCATACAAATGATGCTGGTGTCATAGACAATGAAGCCCTGTCAATCCATATACGTGCTTCGATATTGGTAAGTGAGGCACTTTGATATTCCGCAGTAAAAATAATATCGCCTGGTCTTACAATCTCACCAGCCGCATCAAACAACCATGCAGTATGACCCGCTTCAGCGCCATAACCATAAAACTGTTGTGAAGGGCGATCATAGTAAATGTCTGTCTGATACATTTCAAAGTCCACGTAACGCTGACCAGTAGTGTTATCCAGCGATAGACCACCAAATAACCATAAAGAGTCGGTAGTATTGGGACCGGCACGGCGCACGTGCACCAGCATGTCCAGGATATCGTTCTTATCCGGGATCCCCTGCGATACAGGACATGACCAGTCGGCAGGGCTATCACCATTCTTGTTAGAACCAGAAGCGAATACGGTAGAGTCGTCACCATGATAGTCACGGATCATCACGGCATCCAGCACCAGCCTGTTATTAATAACAGAGAACTGCGGGAAGCGCATACCGCGGAAAAATGGCAAACGACGATCAGGATCTGCAGTCGACGTTCCATAGCTCGCAATAATTGCTGCAGCACCTGTAGTGTCGATCATGAAATTACCAGTACCTGTAGATCCAGGCAACCAAAACCAGTCGTCATTACCAGACTGGGCGAAGTTGTTGAAAAAGTTAGAGCGGAGGTCGGCATCCACACCAAAGTTTGCCCTGATTACCGGCGTGGTAATCTGCGCATGCGCAATTACTGGGCAAAAGACAACAATAAAGAGAATAATTCGTAAAGCTCGTTTCATAGGGCCTCCTTTTATTTAGAGGTAATCGGACAACGTAACAAAAACGGCTGCGGTAAAACTATCAGGCCGCAGCCGTTTTATCACAAATTTTAATGACTCACTATACGCACGGTAACAGTTTCTGATACAACTGAGCTACCATTGCTCATCAATGCAACAATGCGGTAGTTGCTATAACCAGGGAACACATTCGTATCCGTGTTCTTATAAGAACGCACTGGATTACATGGTACTGAGCAAAGGTCCTCCCAGAATGCATAAGGATCGGTAGGATCTTCATATGTTTTCTGAACAGTAAAGCCCAATACACCCTCATTGCTGCTAATACCCCAGGTAGTGACAATACCTTTACCCTGGCGGTGAGCACGTATAAATGAAAATGACGGATTTAGCGCTGCTTTTGAAACCTTAGCAGGCTCATTGACAGATGATTTAGCCGGATTAACCGGTGATATCCATGCCGTATTTATGATTACGACGGCAACTGCCAGAAAAGTTAATTGTGCTTTCATAAGGTGTGATTTTGTGAGTTAAAGCTATGGATTGGATCAACTCCACACAAGGTATTAACCCACTGATTTTTTACATGTGTAACCGTTCAAAAATCATCGTAAAACACCCTGCGTTTTCCTGTAAATTTTACGATTTGGCCTTTAAAAAATAAACCCCGCCTTTTTTGGGGCGGGGCCAGGGATTAAACCTGTTTGTAATAACCAGCTACCTATTTTATAATATTTATTTTACGGGTGATGCTCATTTCCGCCATATTTATGCGCAGGTAATAAACACCGGCTGGTAAATTAGCAGTTTGACTATAAGTCAGCGTATTGCTTCCCTTCACCAGTTTTTCCCGGAAAGAATAGAGATTACGGCCATTGCCATCCACGAGTTGGATATCGGCAATGCCTGACCTCTCCATATTAACCATTACCTGCACAGCACCCCTTACCGGGTTTGGCATTATCTGTACATCTGTAGTTGAATTGATGTTACGACGAATGGCGATAACGCTGCTCAACGCTACTCGTCCGCTTACCGCTTCTGTACGAAGCCTGTAATATATAAGGTCAGAAGAAACGCCTGATACGTCGTCTATTGAATTATAGACTTCTGTTTCATTAGTGCTATTTTGCCCAGGTACCGAAATGATATCCTCGAATGTTGAGCGGTTTGTACTTCTTTCAATTACAAACCTGTTTACCTCCTGCTTACATATTACTTTCCAGTCAAGTGCGACCTTCTGATTTTGCAAGGAAGCTTTGAAAGAAATAAAGTCGCAATGTAAAACGTACCATATACAGCGCCAGTCTCTTTCCTGCAAACATCCCAATCCTTCAGCGGCGGGAGTATGCTGTACAGTTGTAATAGATCCTGGTGTGGGATCGCCGGATGTGGAACCCATTAAACCCATATAGGCAGATGTGCCTTCGGCGCTTGAATTATTATTGTCAAAGCGATCGTCGAGGCCATCACCATCTGTATCTATTCCTGTAAGGGTTACAAGATCATCACTTGCACCGTTGAAATTAAAGTCATTGCCTTCAATGATATCGTCCTGACCATCGTTGTCTGTATCGGAATCGAGGTAGTCGGGTGTCGTATCACCATCCCTATCATAAGGTATGGTACCATTACCGCCAAATCCTACTGTATTATCATAACTATTATCGATGCCGTCGCCATCCGAATCCAATCCCGAGGGTAAGGCATAGGCAAGCGTGGCACGTCCTTCGACGTTGTCGGGAATACCATCATTGTCTGAATCTATATCATACACGTTGGGTCTGCCAGAAGCATCTGTGTTTGGCAATCCCATTGAACCCATTGAAGCAACAGTTGTGTTCCATCCTTTCGCATTCAGGGTTCCGTCCATTATCGAATTATTATCAGCGTCAGTTAGCATTGCTTCTTTTACATCAGGAATTCCGTCACCATCACTATCCAGGTCGTAAGGATTAGGTTTACTGTCGCCATCCATATTATTATTAGGAAAACTATCCGCACGACCATCATTGTTGCCATCTGTACCTGTACGTAGCAACGCTGCGGCTGAGTTTTCTGCTGTGCCATCATTACCGACATCACCATCTACATTATCGTTAAAACCATCACCATCCGCATCTGTGTAATTGTCTGCGAGGCCATCATTATTGGCATCTACACCATACGCTTCCAGGTTGTCGGGCAACCCATCATTATCACTATCAAGGTCGAAATAGTTGGGTACACCGTCGCCATCGCTGTCGAGTGTACCAAGACCGGTACCTGAACTCAACGCGCCAGTATTGTTGCCATCAACATTTTGGGACAAGCCATCATTATCTGTATCACTATAGTTATCTATAATGCCATCGCCATTAGCATCCACGCCAAAGTTTTCAGCAACATCCGGAATACCGTCGTTGTCGGTATCGCGATCAAGCTGGTTGGGAATACCATCAAGATCCCAATCAAAATTATCATTTACCAGGTCGCCATTACTGTCAACATATCCCGGGAAGTTAGCATCGAGGAAATTGGGAGTAGCATCATTGTCAGCATCGGCACTTGGGTCAAAGAAATCATTGATGCCGTCGGAATTATAATCTACGTAACCCGGGTAGGTGGGATCGCAATAGTTGGGCACACCATTCGTATTGGCATCCTGGAGCGCTAAAGGATTATTCATTTCCACGTAATCCGGTATACCATCATTATCATCATCAATATCAGGACATGGTGTTATATAAACTCTTATTCGGACAGTATCGTGGCAACTACCACCTGAATTGAAATAGGCATAGTAGGTACCGCTCTGTGTAATTGCCGTTGTAGGATTGTAAGCGGTGCTTGCATTGAATGGCATATTATTGAAAAATGAATAACCGGCCAGTAATGCATAAGGTAAGGTAACGGTGGTAGAAGGACAGTTATTTACAATGATCGTGTCTTTTGGAATAAAACATCCACCCGTTATCACATTGCTGATCGGACCCGTGGTCAAACAACCGGCCACAAGGTATCCACTCGAGTCGTACAAATTTTGTGCAGAGGTTTGCCCGATGTAATCAATACGCGCAATATTGTTGGTAGGCGTACCGCAAGCAAGGATTTCGCACGACACGGTGGTATAAACATCAAATTCAACATATCCTGAACCGCTTATTGCAACTGTACCACCACTTGATGTATTGGCACCTGTACCAAGTCGGAATGTCACTCTCCTGTTTATAAAATCATATTCAGCTTCATCATCGGCACTGGCATCTGTTTTTGCTACTCCGTTGATCCTGATTGATCCCGGTACAAAACCAGTAGCCGTTGGAATATTATCGGTAATAACTGAATTTAAACTGGCATCATTACCCACGTTGGAGTAGTTGATACGATACCGAATGATATCGCCAGCTACAAGGCCTCCGCCGTTAAGATCGGTAGATCCTTTGTCCATGGAAAATGAAGGTGTATACGTTGATATGGATGTAGTTACTACATGCAAGAAATAGTTCTCACTGGGTGAACCGATTCGAATGCTTGCCGATGTTTGGCCATTTCCCAAAACCGCGTTTCCAACGTTGGGTACTTCGATAATGTCTGCATCATAACCTAAAGTATTGGAATGTGCAGGAAAACGGGATGTAACAAGTGCACCTTTATAAGATATGGTACTGTTCCACATATCATTCAGGTTACTGGTAGCATTTGGAGTAAGGTTGGTATATGCGCCTATTGCCGGATTTGAGTTTTGTTTGAATGAAAAACTGTCGAGCGAGGCACGGTCACCGTCATACACTACGGCGCCCAATTCACAACTCACCGGCCCTGTTGGTGGCGTGACGAACCCGGAAATTGGTATATTAAAGGAAGGGTCTCCACCATTAATGATTACGGAACCATCAAAGACGTTTAGATTTCGTGGAGCTTCTGCAGGATTAGAGTAAACGATTACGATCGTCCAACCTCCAGCTCCATTTATTATTCCATTAGGGCCTACTACATCTGCAATATAATAGAGACCGTTGGGATTACTGGTATTTAATAAGGATGTAATTTCTGCAAAAGCGCGATAACCGGTATGTGGTAACCCCGGCGCCAAAGTGCCGTTGTGGTAATCCGTCTGAACAGATGTTACGGTTTGGTAATTCGCCGCACCCGGCACTTTAATTTTTACATTATTCTCACCCGTTATCCAGGCAGTATTGGTACCGTTTGTGCCCTGCGAAGCACCCCAATATAAACCAGCCCACAGTACATGTGAACAGGATGAAAGATTGATACTGGCTGCAGATGAAGAAAATGTTGCGTTGGGGTAGTTACCTACCATTTCCAAATCAAATAACAGGTCGGTTGCGGTTTGGGGATTTCTACCTGTGTTACCATTATGAACTTCCACCGCAATCATATTCGATCCTTCTACAAAGCTGGAAGCAGGGATTACAAAACTTATGGTTTCCGTCGCATTCTCAATAGCATCTGTAGTGGCCAGCGTTGTATGTGTCCAGGTGGCCGGCAAATTGTTGCTATATACAAGGGTACCATTTACATAAACCGCGGCTCCATCATCACGCTTCATATTAACTGTAAAACTTGTGTAAGAAGCGAGACCTGTGATAGTAACCTGTTTTCTGAAATATACTGTAGGATGCCTTAAATTTTGGTCACCACCAAATCCTACGTCGGTAACACCAACGTTATTGTTATAATAAAACGAACCTGGTCCCGATGCCCAGGTTTCTACAAATCCTGGTGTGGCCCATGTTGCCGCTGGGGCAGTGGCCTGGGATAGATATTTCCACGTGGATCCATAAGGAACAATTGTTGTACTCACTTTCAATTCCATATCGAAAGAAATATCTGTACTCGTAGGTCCGCTCTGGTGAACTTCAACTGCAATTGTATTGGCACCGTTCACAAATACCGTGTTAGCGAGAGTAACAGAGACAAATTCCTGCACGCCATCAATATTTGCTGACGACAATGTACCATGTGCAACAGCGCCACCGGGCATATTGCTTCGATGTACCTCCACGCCATTTATATATACAACCACCCCATCATCACGTTTAATATTCATTATAAAACCAGAATACGATGTAGGATTGGTGACATTGATGGTCTTTCTGAAATACGTGGTTATATATTTATTAGCGGCATCAGGTCCATAACTCACAACCGTAGTTTCATCTCCATCGCCATATCCCAATTCCCCATTGCCCGAAGCCCATGCTGCGTCACTGTAGGCTACTGTGTTCCAGTTTGCTGGCCGCGTATTATTATCGAGGTACTTCCAGGCAGATCCATAGTACATAAATGTAGCGGCATCGCCATCAGCATCGATATAGGCCGCCGTATTACCATTGTTTGCTGCTAAACCACCCGGAGGTAGCTCAGAAGTATTTTCTCCAAGGGAGGTGATGATATTGTTTGACACAAATACAATGTTGCCACGCTCAGAGGCATTGCTGTAGCGAGCAGTGAACGGACGTAGTATTTGCGCTGAAGTACTGGCCGCAACAAGGCATGCAAACAACAGTACGGCATAGGATTTGAATTTCATGATATTGGACAGCTTTAATGGTATATTCTTCTACTGGATAATTACTTTCTGAACAACTCTTTCACTCTTCTCATTAGTCATTTCGATTACATATGATCCGGCCTTTAATTGAAACTCGCGGCGAACATTTGCCTGCCCAATTTCAATCTTCTCTTTGCGGTGCTCCCTGCCAACCATATCATAAATTCTTACCCCATAAATTCCAGGAGTAGAAACACTGAGGTCTATAACAAGTTTATCATTTGACGCCGACACCAACTTCAGCACCATGGGTGTACTCATATCATATACTATTCTTTTTACTCCAAGGTATTTGGTGTTATTATCAAGGTCAGTTTGAGCCAACCTGTAATAGGATACACCCGTCAATGGGCTATTGTCGACAAACGCATAATTGTTTTCGGTATTGGAATTATTCGCTCCCGCAACAGTTCCAATAGTTGTAAAATCTATACCGTTTGATGAACGTTGAATTGAAAAATGACTGTTGTTTTCTTCGCTGGCCGTCGTCCAGGTTACATCTACATGATTTCCATTCAACCGAACGTCGTAGCGTAACATATTAACAGGTAAAACACCTGTTGCAATTACACTGAACTGGTCTGTAAGGCATCCCATGCCGTCTGTAACGGTGTAGTTCGTGGTACCAGGCACTGCAGGTGTTACGTTAATGGAACGAGTAGCAGGTCCTGTGCTCCATGCATAGCTTCCCGGCCATGATGCAGTTAAGGTTACCTGGTTGCCCACTATTACATTGTATGAATTTGTATTATTTACATCCTGGATAATTGTAAACTGGTCGCCTACAACACCCGTTCGTTGCAAAAATTTTGCGTCCAGCCTGTTATCATCTACTTCGAGGTATAGCATACCGCCATCGTCGATAGAATGCGGAAGTGCATTGTGAGGGTAACCATCAAGTCCCGCAAGTACACCACCATCTGCACCTGATGAACCCGCCACAACGTATACCGTTCCCTGGTTTCCCAGAGCAGACTTGGTAGTATATACGCATGAATTGAGTGAGCCATCATATTTTCCGGATGAGGAACTTTTCAGGAATGCGCTCATTGAAGCCGTTGATACCTCGTTTCCGTAATGTCCATCCAACAATTTCGATCTTTCATAATCGTGGCTGTGTCCGCATAAGATGAGATCGACACCCATACGTTCCAGGATCCTTATAAAATTAAAACGAATGTTTACCAGTTCAGATTCACCATCAGAGGTATGGCTACCCATCGTATAAGGTGGATGGTGCCAATATGCAACTACCCATTTGCGAGTATTTGCAGCGAGGTCGGCTTTTATCCAGGTTACCTGTGGTCCAAGCGTATCATATAATCTAAGTCCTCCCGATTCTGTACCATAAGAATCCAGGGAAAGGAAGTGAACGTTACCAATATTAAATGAATAATAAGCCTCAGATCCGGAGGAAACACCACCGCACTCACCAGCCGTTGGAAGTGTAAAATTCTGGTAATATGCATGCGTGCGCGAAGCCTGCGTTGCACCATAATAATCATGATTACCAGGAGCCGGGTACAGCTTGTGGTTCTTCATGATATTGGTTTGAAAAGGTGTAAAGAAGTTGGAAGTATACTCAGCATCCAACCCACTATTGTAGGCATTGTCACCAAGCAGAAGCCATGCATCTGCTGCGTCTATACCATTTGCTGTTCTGTAATTCGCGTAATGTTGAAGGCTAAGCGTACGATAGCTCAGGTCATTTCTTCCGCAATCGCCAAACACAGCAATACGTACTTTGCGGGTTGTACTAGCCAGGGGTGCAGTAACAAAAAAGTTATCAGCGTCACCTTGCAATACTGATCCCGAAGTTGTGCCTATTTCATAATAATATTTTGTATCAGGTAGTAAACCTGTAATTCTCAATTCATGTTCGGTGTTAGGACATCCGCTTTCACTTGCCGTGGCAATGGTATAATTACCTACGCTGGTGCCTACTCGCACCCTCCCGATACTATTTGCATTTGTGCGCCACCTGAACGTAATAGCAGTTTCACTTCCCATTTGAAGGTATGGTCCACGCGAAATAGACGGAGTTCCTCCGCCAACACTTCCCACGAGGCTAAGGTCAAATCCAAGGTCGCCACTATTGGCAGTTGCCTGATGCACTTCAACAGCAATCGTATTGAGTCCTTCTGTAAAATAGCAGGGAGAAATTGTAAAACTCAATGCAGTTGTTTCGCCTGCGCCATTTATCTGGTTATCGGCATAACTATTATAGGCTGGTGTACCGGTAATATTATCCCGCGCAACTTCTACTCCGTTTACGTACACCACCATTCCATCGTCGCGAACTACATTTAAAGTAAAACTGTTGATAGAAGTTAAGCCCGTGATAGTAATATCCTTACGGAAATATGTTGTGGGATACTTATTGCTGGAATTTGATCCATAGCTCACAACAGTTGCTTCTCCATCCCCGCCATAACCAAATTTGGCGTTGTCTTCTACCCAGCTATCGTCATTGAATGTAGTACTTCTCCATGCAGTGCCCTGGTTGGAACCATTATCAAGAAATTTCCATAAATCACCATAGCTGATGTAATTCAATGGGGCTGCATTGCCAAGTAGTTCCATGTCAAAGGT
>CBFGYO010000015.1:0-41864 GCA_965652975.1 uncultured Chitinophagaceae bacterium
GCTGCGAGCCTCGAGCATTGAATAAGTTTCGTCAGTTAGGTTCCAGCTCGAAGTTCGAGGCTCGAAGCTCGTGGCTAGAAAGGATCTTCATCACTATCAGCAATATCATTCATCTTACTTCCTGTCTGAATATACAATTTCTCCCCGCTGCTGCCACTATCTTCTACAGGCCGCCAACCTCCGCCAGGAAGCCCGATGCCACTGTATGGATCTTCATCCCAGTTAACAAATTTCTGAATATGAAGTAATGCTTTCAGTTTAACCGTTTCCAGCGAACCATTCCTGTGCTTGGCGATCTTTACTTCCGTGAGGCCTTTGATATTTTCACCTTCAGCACTAGTTGTTACATCATAATATTCCGGGCGGTACAGGAACATCACCATATCGGCATCCTGCTCAATAGCTCCTGATTCACGTAGATCACTCAGTTGCGGAATACGGCTTCCTTCTTTTGCACCACGTTGTTCTACCGCACGGCTTAACTGCGACAGAGCTATGATCGGTACGTTAAGTTCTTTTGCCAGTCCTTTCAGGTTGCGGGAGATATTACTGATCTCCTGTTCACGATTGGCACTCCTGTTTTCGCCGGTACCGCTCATCAACTGCAGGTAGTCGATGATGATCATACCGATATTGTGTTTATTTTTTAACCTGCGACATTTTGCACGAAGTTCGAAAATGTTTAAGGCAGGAGTATCGTCGATAAAAAGCGGAGCCTGGGCCAAACGCTGTATACCCCGGGCATACAGTTGCTTCATTTCATGCTCTTCGAGCTTGCCACGGGCAATTTTTTCGAGCCAGATCTCGCTTTCGGCGGCAAGTATCCTTTGTACTAACTGCCCTGCACTCATTTCCAGTGAAAAAAGGGCTACTGGTGTAGGTTTGCTGGGATGCATTACCGCATTACGGGCGAGATTAAGTGCAAATGCCGTTTTACCTACAGCAGGCCTTGCGGCAAGGATAATAAGGTCGGTATTTTGCCAGCCATAAGTAACCCTGTCGAGGTGAGTAAATCCACTTGGTACACCGGTTACATCTTCATTTTTATGGCGCAGGTCTTCTATCCGCTGGATCGTCTTCACCAGTACGGAGTCGATGGTATCAAAATTTTTCCGAAGGTGGTTGTTGGTAATTTCAAAAAGTTTGCTTTCGGCGTCATCGAGCAGGTCAAACACATCGGTAGAATCCTCGTAGGCATCGCCAATAATTTCGCCACTGATGCGTATCAATTCACGTTGAATGAATTTCTGTAGTATGATGCGGGCGTGAGCTTCGATATTGGCTGCGGAAACAACAGCATTAGTCAGTTTGGTGACGTAATAAGCGCCACCAATCATTTCCAGCTCTTCTTTAGTTTTTAATTCTTCCGCAACGGTAAGTATATCGATGGGCTGGCTCTTGTTGGCCAGGCTTTGCATTGACTTGAAAATACGTTGATGTGCTTCTACGTAAAAACATTCTGGTTTGAGTATCTCAATAACCGTGTCAAATGCGGTTTTTTCAAGCATTATAGCTCCCAGCACGGCCTCCTCGAGGTCTTTGGCTTGTGGTGGAACTTTGCCATAAACCATCGAGCTTAAATCGATCGGGGTTTTCCTTCTTTGCTTGCGTTCTTTGTTGATGTTCGTTAAATCCATGATTCAGGTACAGCGATAAAGGTCTGCCTATCGACAGACAGGGTTAAACCATCAGTGAATTCACCAATGACCTAAGGGTTCGTATTCCGGCTTGTTTTAAGAAATTATTACTTCTTTGTTAAAGGAATGTTCCCGGCAGTCAGACGGCGAAAATAGACTCGAAAGATGATTCGAAATAGCTTTTAAAAAACTTTTTCTTTCTACACTTTTTTTCACCAGCCAGAACTGGGTTATCCACAATAACAAGTGTTATTTATCTGCCATAGGTCTTCTTCAATTTAACCTAAAAAAAGGATAGCTTATCTAAAAGATCAGCACACCCGTGGACAATTTACGCTTGCTGCTATCACTTGTTAGTGGAATGGCACAATAAATACCTTCTTCAGGAAGTTATTGAATAGATCTCTCCCGCACACACTGCTGTAAATACATTTCAATCCTTTAAATGAGCAGTTATGGAAAGTACGACACCGCGCAGACATTCTCATCCTGTTCTTACACAGGTGCAAAACAACACTACATTGTGGATCGGTCATATGTATAATGATCCGAAAGATCATTTCGCTGGCCAAACCTTTACCTGCCCGGCTACAGGACCTTTGGATAATATCCAGGTTTTTGCTACTGCGGTTCAAAACCCCGGCGATGTAGAATTAACACTACATGAATTTGATGTAGAATCTAAAACATGGGGCGCTATTATCGGGCACTCATCACTTTTTATTGAAAAAGCAGATCACACCAAATGGGTTCGCTTCACACTCCCGGCAATCCAATTGCAAAAAGGCCAAACATATGGCTTTCGATTACATACCAACAACGCCATGATCGGGTTGGGCGAGGCCGCGACCGGCAATAAAGAACCATTTACGTTCGGACACGAATGGAATGCCGACTCTACCAACCAGCTTGGACACTATTACTCTTATTTTAGTTTGGCTTTTAAGGTGGAGCTCTGCGCTTAAGAAGATAAAAGATAAAAACTAAAAGATAAAAGTGGTAACTAGTCGGAGACCCCGATCGGATATCACTTTTATCTTTTAGTTTTTATCTTTTATCTATTCCTCTGAACCGCTATTGTTCATTTTCTGATTAGCAATCCCCACATTGATACCAAACACAGTAATAATATTATCTTCCTTTGCAAAGTTTTTACCAAATGAGGCTACAAATGCGAGGTTTGCATTCAGTTGGTATGTTGCGGTGAAGGCAAGACGGTCAAGATTTTTTTTTGCGGCAATATCCCTGCGATTTACATATTCGAATGCAAGGTTGAATGATTTGCTTTCGTAGTTAGCTGCAACACCATAATCAAAAAAAGCAGAATCGCTATCAGCAACTGGAGCTGCATTGTTAGCCCAGGAATATCGGGCGAGTGCTACAAAATCGAGAATGCTATTGGAAGGCGACCACCTGAAATTGGCCCAAACGCCCGACTTATTCGACGACAGTCCTTTGAATGAATTCGTGTTGCTCGAACCGATGATGGCACCCGCTATCTCCAATGCCACAAAGCCTTTTGCTTCGAGCCTGTCAAGTTTATTCGACGCTTCCTGCACTTTTGCCACATCAATGCCGCCAGCGGGCGTGCGCGTTGTAAGTGCATCGATTATTTCCTGTTCCTGTGCTAAAATTCTTTCACGTTGCGGCTTATCATAGATCCTGAAAATCTGTGTTCTGAAACCAACAGATAATGCAGACGTACTATCAAGTCGAAAAGTAGCTGCCGAAAGATTAAAAGTTTCGACAATCGTCACCTTTTTCTTTATCCATTCTTCATAAGTATACAGGGGTTTGTTGGTAAACCAGAATGGCGTTGCTTCCACGGCTCCTCCCTGCCACAGGTTTAATAAGCTTACTCCAAAAGCTTTTGGCGTGGTGGGCTTTTCTACAGATGCCGGTCCTTTATCAGCAAGTATGAAGCCTGGAGCTGAAGGAATAAACAATTCACTTACTTCCACCTGCGCCCGTGCACCCATCGAGAGGGCAACAACTATTACGAGTAAGACAAATATTTTTTTCATCTATTAATTTTTAAAAAACTATAAGTCGCGGCAGAGGATAAAATATCCTTATGATTATCCACCTCATCTTCTATCACGATCGAATCGATCTCTGTACCATCATCATAATGAAATATATGAGTAATGATTATTCGATTGTGTGCCGTGTTTGAATCCAGCACGTTGGTTTCTACCAGCAGTACTGCATCAAACAATTCTCTTCCCTTACCCAATAAAACATTTTTGATACGGCCCTTCGCAAAAGGTTCCTCGTCACCTTCAAATTCAAGAATGGCACCACCAATCTGGCGGTTGCCGATAATAATAGTCATAAACACATCTGAATTTGATTTTACAACGAGGTCCACAGGATCTTCTACTCTTTCTTTTATTTGCATGGTCTGATCTTTTAAGAATTAAATTAAAAAACATTCCTATAGAGAACAATACCATAAAAGTAGTAGAGCAAAAGGCAGATAAAAACTAAAAGATAAAAGTTGTATCTAATCGGAGACACCCGATCTGATACAACTTTTATCTTTTAGCCTGCCTACCGGCAGGTAGGTTTTTATCTTTTCTGCCTCGCCGTGCGTGAAACTTACTCTCCCCAAATATTATCCTTTCCGTCGAGCCAGGTTTTTACCAGGTCGGTAGTAACGGACTTCGGGCGTTCCAGCGGAAATCCAAGTGCCCTGTCCCAACAAAGACTGGCCAGTACACCTAATGCACGACTCACCGCAAACAGTACCGTATAAAATTCATATTCTTTCATACCATAGTGTACCAGCAGTGCACCGCTATGTGCGTCTACATTGGGCCATGGGTTCTTTATTTTTCCAAGTGATTGCAGGATAGGAGGAACTGTTTCATATATATTCCAAACAGTTTGCACGAGCGGATCGTCGGGCATATGTTTTTTGCCAAACTCCATCTGTGCCGTGAAGCGGGGATCTGTTTTCCGTAATACAGCATGCCCGTAACCAGGTACTACTTTTCCCTCGCTCAGGGTTTTCTTGACGTATTCGGATATCTGTTCTTTTGAAGGAACATCAGTTTTTAATTCTTCCCTTAATTCAAAAATCCATTTTATCACTTCCTGGTTGGCCAGTCCGTGTAATGGGCCTGCCAATCCATTCATTCCTGAAGCATAACTCAGGTAGGGATCACTTAGCGCTGAACCTACCAGGTGAGTAGTATGCGCGCTCACGTTTCCACCTTCGTGATCGGCGTGTATGGTCATATACAGGCGCATCAGTTCCTTAAAACTTTCATGTTCATAACCCATCATGTGCGCAAAATTGCCCGACCAATCTAGAAGGCCGTTGGGTTGAATGTGGTCGCCAGAGCGGTATTTGCGCCGGTAGATATATGCTGCTATACGCGGTAAGCGGGCAATAAGATCCATTGAATCATCAAACACTGCTTCCCAATAGTCTTTCTTGTTCATACCGGAAGCATATTTTTTTGCAAACTGCGATTCTGTTTGCAATGCCATTACACCTACAACGAATTGCGTCATAGGATGTGTGTTCAACGGCAGGGCTTCAATGGTTTGAAATACGTGCGTGGGCACATGGCTACGGCGCTGCCACACAGAAGTGAGGTGATGTACATCATCTTCCGTTGGTAATTCGCCCACAAGCATCAGGTAAAACAATCCTTCAGGTAAAGGCTCCGACCCATCGGTAGCTTTGGGCAGCCTCGCGCGCAACTCGGGAATGGTGTAACCCCTAAACCGGATACCTTCCTGTGCATCCAGCAATGAAGTTTCGGTTACAAGACCCGTTATCCCACGCATACCCTGGTAGATCTGTGAAAGCTGAACCTCTCCTATCACTTTATTTCCATGTTCCTTTAACAGCTCTTTTATTTCCGCTCCTACAGTAGCTGCTTTTGTCCTAAACCTTTCTTTAATAATTCCCATGTTACGTGGTTTTCAAAACGTGCTGAAAATTTAAGTGGGTAAAGGTAGGTAAAGCCCCTTTGTGCAACAAAATTTAGCAGGATTAAAGCCTTATTAGACCACCAAAAAGACTGGTGATCAAAAATCATTTAGGCGTCTTCAGGAACAACCTGTAAGCAACAAAAGAAAAGACAATGTTGGGAAGCCAGGCGGCTAAGAGAGGCGGAAAATTTCCCTTGGTAGCAAATACCGTCGAGAACCTGTCGGACACGATAAATAACGCCGCGATTGTAATACCCAAAGCCAGGTGCATACCGCTTCCACCCCTCGTTCGCCTGCTGGCTATAACGGCACCGATCAGGGTGAGGAGGAATACCGAAGCTGGTGTGGCGGTACGGCGATAACGCTCTACCTTATAAGTATTGAGACCTTCCGTACCGCGATCTTCTTCCTGTTCGATATAAGCGACAAGTTCAGGTGTGGTAAGTTTGTCTTTGAGGTAATCGTCCCTCCGCAATTCCTGTGGCTTGAGGCTGATTTTCAAATCCATGGTATCATACCGTTTTACCCTTTCGCCTGTACTGTCGACGATCCTTTCTATGGCGTTGCGCAAGCGCCAGTTGCGGATGGAAGTATCCCATGTAACCGGGGATCCTCGAAGGTTATACACTACTTTGTTGTTGATCACCTTCTCCATAAAAAAACCAGTGGCCGACTTTGAAGCAGTATCATAATTACGAATACCGATATAAGTATTGGAATCGATGCGGCGATAAAAACAGTTGTCGCAGCCACTCATCGGCAAATTCTTGGATGGATCATTCTTATCGATATATGTCAATTGAAAATTGCTGCGAATAGCGTTTGCCTTCGGAATAAGGTAGCGGCTTCCAAACCACAACATGAGCGACAACAAGATGCCGCCAACTACATACGGGCGAAGAAAGCGATTATAGCTGGTGCCGCTGGCAAGAATGGCAATGATTTCCGACCGCGTGGCCATCTTGCTTGTAAAAAAAATTACGGCAATAAATACAAATAGAGGAAATAACAGGCTCCAGATAAATGGGATAAAGCCGAGGTAATACTTTTTTATAATATCCATCGTACCAAGGCCCGTCTTTACAAAATCATCCGTCTTTTCGCTACTGTCGACTGCTACGGCAATTACTGTAAACAATAACAGACAGAAGAAAAAGGTAACCAGGAATTTCTTCAATATGTACCAGTCGAGTTTTAGCATGTCGGTCAAAAATACCCTAATTATTGAAGTGCATTTGTAAAAGATGACCTAAAGTCTGGTCATGATTTTTAGATTCATTTCAATTTTCCAGGAAAGGAAATCTCCTTCCTGTATATGTTTGCGGGCTTCTTTCACCAGCCACATGTAAAATGCAAGGTTGTGAATGCTTGCAATTGTCAAACCCAGTATTTCCTTTGATTTCATCAAATGCCGCAGGTATGATTTGCTATAGTAGTTGCTTACTTCGCAGGGGATACCATCGTCGATAGGTGAAAAGTCGTGCTCCCACTTCTTATTGTCGATATTGATAACTCCTTTGGATGTAAACAACATTGCGTTGCGTCCATTGCGGGTTGGCATTACACAATCAAACATGTCCACACCCAGGCTGATACACTCAAGTATATTCCAGGGCGTACCAACACCCATCAGGTATCGCGGTTTATGTACAGGCAAATGCTCGCAACACCAGTCACAGATCTCGTAAAGCATATGCTCCGGTTCACCTACACTCAGGCCACCGATTGCATTGCCTGTAGCCTGCTTGGATGCGATGTATTCACAGGATTGTTTGCGTAGGTCTTTATGCACCCCGCCCTGCACGATCGGGAAAAGGTTTTGCGTATACCCGTATTTATCACCTGTAGCTTCAAACTGTTTGATGCAACGGTCAAGCCATCGGTGCGTAAGCTCCATAGAGCGCTTTGCATAGGTATGGTCACTGCCGCCGGGCGGACATTCATCAAATGCCATGATGATATCGCCACCAATAGTGCGCTGAATATCCATAACCGATTCGGGTGTAAACAGGTGTTTCGATCCATCAATATGCGATTGAAATGTGCAGCCTTCTTCCTTGATCTTGCGGGTGCCGGCCAGTGAAAACACCTGGTATCCGCCACTATCAGTAAGAATTGGATGTTGCCAGCCATTAAAGCGGTGCAGGCCTCCTGCCTTTTCAAGCACTTCCAAACCCGGACGTAAGTATAGATGGTAGGTGTTGCCTAAAATAATTTGAGCCTTTACATCATCTTCCAGTTGTTGTTGCGTAACTGCTTTTACGCTCCCCGCCGTACCCACGGGCATAAAAATCGGTGTTGCGATAGAGCCATGATCGGTAAGGATGGTGCCGGCCCTTGCCCTGGAGCTTTTATCGGTGTGTTCTAACTTAAATTGCAATGCCGGCATATATTGTTTTTTAGCGGGGGCAAAGATAAACCTGTTTACTTTACCCTCGCTCCCGCTCTGTTTCCCGCTCTCCTTCTCGACATGTATTATCTCCTTTCCACACCTGTGTAATCCTTAAATCTCCTCTATTACTCCAATCTGCTTATTTTCGCCACCTAACGCGTTCACCACCAAACCAGCGTTAATTTATGGAAGGCACTTTGTTGTTTTTGGAAACCTACCTGTGGGATGTACTCTTTATTGTGTTTTGCGCGATCACCCTTGTACAGATCATTTTTTATGCAGGCTTTTTTAGCCGTATAGCTTTTTTTAAAACCCGGGCAAAGCCCCAGTCGCAACAACATCCCGTTTCAGTTATTATTTGTGCGCGTGACGAAGATGAAAATCTTGCCCGCAACCTGCCGGGTGTGTTGGTACAAACCTATCCCAGTACCAGCGAAGTGGTAGTGGTAAATGATAATTCAGTGGACGACTCGAAATATATCCTGCAGGAACTTAAAAAAACATTCCGCTCCCTCAACGTGGTCGAGCTTACGCAGGAAGCAAAGCATATCAACGGGAAAAAATATCCATTATCAATTGGAATTCGCGAAGCAAAACACGAAGTGCTTTTACTTACCGACGCAGACTGTGTTCCCGCCAGCGAATTCTGGATCCAGAAAATGCAGGATGGATACAATGATAAGGTCGAAATCGTATTAGGCTATGGGGCATATCACAAACGTCCCGGTATGCTGAATAAGCTCATCCGATTTGAAACTTTCCATACAGCTCTTCAATATCTTTCTTATGCACTGGCGGGTATGCCCTATATGGGAGTTGGGAGAAATCTTTCTTATAAGAAAGATCTGTTTATCCGGAACAAAGGTTTTTCATCAATCAATCATATACCCAGTGGTGACGACGACCTGTTCATCAACCAGGTGGCTACAGCCCGCAATACGGCGGTAATCATCGATCCCGACGCAGTTACCCGCTCCATCCCCAAAACCACATGGAAAAGCTGGTTGCGACAAAAATCAAGACACTACACCACTGCCAAGTTTTATAAGCCTAAACATAAGATCCTGCTTGGACTTTATTTTTCTACCCAGTTTCTTTTTTATCCAATGCTGGTGTTGACAGCTATTTTCTTTGACTGGCGATATGCGTTGGCGTTATTTGGTTTGAGACTGATATTGCAGGGAATCATTTTTCATAAAGCAATGAAAAAAATGGGCGAGGCTGACCTATGGCCATGGTTTGTGCTACTCGATATGTGGATGTTCTTTTATTATATCATCTTTGCACCGGCTTTATGGAAAAGACCGAATAAAAACTGGAATTGATTTGTGCGCGTCCGCACCTGATCATTATCCTTGCTGGTAAAATCTTCCGGGGCCACAATTCATGTCGCTCGACATCATCCTGAAATACTTCACTGACTTTAGTCCCGTGCAGCAGCAACAACTGCAACAACTCGATGCTGCCTATAAAGATTGGAATCAAAAGATCAACGTTATATCCCGAAAGGACATAGATTCCTTATATGAAAAGCATGTGTTGCATTCGCTAGCCATTGCTGCAGCTTTCGATTTTCCTGATGGAACCGAAATTGTAGACCTCGGTACAGGAGGTGGCTTTCCTGGAATTCCTTTGGCAATTTATTTCCCCGCAGTGAAGTTTCACCTGGTTGATAGCATTGGTAAAAAGCTAAAAGTAGTGGAAGGCGTGGCGACTGCCATCGGTCTTAATAACATTACCGTACAACATGCCCGGATAGAAGAAGTCAAAAACAGGAAATTTGACTTCGTGGTTTCAAGAGCCGTAGCTCCCCTAAAAGATTTATGGAATTGGAGTAAACCGTTATTAAAAAAAGAAGCTATAACAACCAGGCCGGGGGTAAGTGAACCTGAGGCTACTACAGCGAGGGTAAAGCCCGGCCTCATCTGTCTCAAAGGTGGTGACCTGGCTAAAGAGATCCAAGAGAGTGCTGTTCGGCCACGTATATTGGAAATTCACGATATCTTTCCTGAGGATTTCTTCCGGGAGAAGTATTTGCTCCACGTTTCGCGTTAAAAAATACCACTTTGTGGTATTGCCCGGTTATTCATTAACACTGACCTTTGGCGTAATGAAAAATATCTCAGTTTGTATAGTAGATGACAACCGTGAATTGAGGAATGCACTCGAAGAGATCATCAGCATGTCTGATGGGTATCGCTGCCTGGGCACTTTGCCTACCGCCGAAGATGCAATTCGCCAGATTCCCTTGTTAAAACCCGATGTGGTTTTAATGGATATAAATCTTGGTAGTGCAGAAAGTGGTATTGATTGTGTTCGTGCCCTGAAACCACGCATACCGGCCACCAACTTCATGATGTGTACAGTGTACGAAGAGGATGAAAAGATCTTCGAAGCATTAAGCGCTGGTGCCAGTGGTTATATCCTGAAAAAGACCACTCCTTCAAAGATGCTGGATGCTATCCGTGAATTATATGAAGGTGGTGCGCCGATGAGTAGCCAGATAGCCCGGAAAGTAGTTGCCGCATTTTTGAATAAGCCCACAGCGAGTGGGGCGAATGACCTTAACAGTCTGACCAACAGGGAAAAGGAAATACTTGAACTCTTATCTCGCGGGATGATGTACAAGGAGATTGCCCTGGCCCTCAACCTGGCCAACGACACCATACGTAAACATGTGTACCATATTTACGAAAAGCTCCATGTAACCAACCGGGTAGAAGCGGTAAACAAGTTCTTTGGACGTTAAACTTTGTTGCAAGCAGGCGATCTATAGTAAAAACCCGAAAAATACCACTAAAGTGGTATAGGCTACGAGAAACCATAACAGTACTTTCGTCGTATAATAAGTAAGCCACTAAGAATTTAGGACCATTAACCATTAACCTTCCCTGAAGCACGAAAAGGGGCCCTCAATCAAGAAATAAAAAAAGCCACCAAAAGGTGGTTTTTTTTATGGCTTCTTTACATTAAACGGTCCTCACCATTTTAGTTCCAGTTTATTATTTTTTCTTTCAATGTCCGCCAGCCTCAAACTCGGATCAATTTCCGCCGACACCACATCCAGCAGCTTCCTGGATGTTTCGATTACATACACCTGGCTGGTCCAGTGCCATGGTTCATAAACTTTACGCGTTACTGATTCATCTTCGACAGGTTTGGCGCCATACATGAGATCGAGCGGAACATAATGCAGTTCTTTTGTGCCGTCTTTAAAAGTAAGTTGTACATCCACGGGCATTGGCATCTGTCCGATTCTTGCGAGCCTGATCTTTGTTTTCCCGTTTTCGTCCCAAAGGCTGTCAATACTGTAGTCAATCGTTTTAATGGTATTAATCCAGTACTCCTTGTACCAGTCCAACTTCATTCCACTTACCTTTTCGGCCACGCGCATAAAATCGTTGGCAGATGGATGACGGAATTTCCATTGGCGATAATATTCCAGGAGAATCTTATCTCTTACCTGAGCGCCGGTGATATATCCTAACTGCTCTACAAACACACAACCCTTTGTATACGCAGAAGTGGTATGAGCATAATTGGTATTGAAGTGATCTGCGTGGGTAGTGAGCGGCTCTTCCCTGTTGCTTTTAGCTAATTGCGTATACGCCTGGTAGCTTCCCCTATAAGCGAAAGCTGTGTCCCTGGTGAGATAGGACAATACCCTGTTTTCTGCGTAATCAGCAAAACCCTCATCCATCCAGGGGTAAATGGATTCATTATTGGCAAGTACTCCCTGGTACCAGCTATGCATCCATTCATGAATAACCACGTCGGGACCAGCACCTTTAAGCAATGTTGCCATTGGGTATTCCATACCACCATCGCCTCCCTGTATAAAAGAATATTGGTTATAAGGATACCTGCCAAAAGTTGTTTCAATATAAGGTAGCGCAAGCTTTGCAAGTTCCAATGCATCTTCCCATTGTCCTCGGTAATAATTGACGAAGTTGTCAGGATTGTTTTCATACTCGGCTTTTCTTGTAGCCGGTAATGATTCATACTGCTTCTTGAGCATTTCAGGTGCAATCTTGTAAAAAGCATGTAGTACAAGTCCGTCCCTTACAGTTACCTTTTTGTGTACATACTCCGGATCAGCGGCCCAAACAAAGTCGTGCACATTTGGGGCAACAAAATGCCAGCGGAGTTTATTACCTGACGGCTTCGTTACTGCAGCACCATCAGGTTCATAACCATGCCCTATTTGTAAAGGATTTTGCAAATAACCCGTTGCCCCAATCACATAATTTTTATCAATAGAAATTTTCACATCATAATCACCCCATACACCATAAAATTCTCTCGCGATATAAGGAGTGGGATGCCAACCCTCAGCATCGTATTCACACAACTTTGGATACCATTGGCTCATACTAAAGCGCACACCTTCAGCATTATCGCGCCCGCTCCTGCGTATCTGTACAGGCACCTGTGCTTCAAAGTCCATTTCGAAAACGGCTTTGCCTTTTGGCAGTATGGGCTTGTCCAGCTTTACTTCCAGGATTGTTTCGTTTACCTTATACTGTTGTGCCCGACCGTTCATCTTTAATGAAATGATACGCTGGTAACCGATTTCATTTTTTTGCAATTTTTGAATGCGGTCCTTTACCCGGTTGTCCCAATCAGGAGCCCCGCCTGGTTTTTGTAAACCACCCTGTCTCCGGCTTCGTTCATCCATCATACTTCCTGGCTGAAATGCATTCCAGTACAAATGATAAAATACGCGGGTGAGAGTATCGGGAGAATTATTCCAGTATTCCAGTTTCTGTTTTCCCTTAAACTGGTTTGCAGGAGCATCCACATCAACTTCCATACTGTACTTTACTTTTTGCTGCCAGTACCCGGAAGGGCTTGCAGACTGGCTAAAACCAAGTAAGGGTGATAATATCAATAATCCTGCTACTAATTTTCTTGACATGCTATCTAATTGTTGTTTTAATTAAGAGCCTTTGCGGGGTCTCAGTTTCCCATCAGTTTATCGTTGAAAGCTACCACGAGTTTGAAAAGGTCCTCATGCTCTGTGAGTGATAGCGTTTCAGCTTTATCATATATATCGTGGTAGGCTTTTATACCACCAAGTGTATAAAAGAAAAATGCAGGTACTCCTTTTTCTGTAAAGAAATAATGGTCGCTGTTGGCAGCTTTTCCCCTGGCATTGATCTTTACGAGTAATTTTTTCTCATCATTTACCTGGTTCAACAAACTATATTCTTTAGGAAATTCAGATGCATTTACTACTGTAATTCCTTCTTCGCCCGTACCGGCCAAATCAGTATTGAGTAAAAATCTTATCCGGCCCAGGGGAAAGAGCGGATGCTCGGTGTAATATTTGGACCCGATCAAACCCGCTTCTTCGCCCGCAAAGCAAATAAAAGCTATCGAATAAGGTGCAGGATGAGCTGCATAATATCGTGCGAGGTTCAGCAATAATGCAAGTCCGCTTGCATTATCATTTGCTCCCGGAAAATATGTTTCTTTACCCATGCCACCCAAGTGATCGAAGTGAGCCGAGATCATTATTACTGAATCAGGCTTTTTTGTTCCATTCACCATTCCGGCCACATTAAATGCTTTGAAACTTTTTTCAAATTCATTTTCAATATTTATTCTTAGATCCACCGGAGCTGCAGTTATAGCTTTTTTGTCGAGCAGGATGATGGTATATCCTGCTACTTCCGGTGCTACCGACCACGTGAGCTTGTCCACCAGTTTGACAAGAACTTTATTTTCCCTGTTGACGTATTGAATACTGTCTGACTGCTCTAGTTTTCCAGCACCCTTTACTCCCTTGCTTTCCGGGCTTACGATAAAATCTTTTCCAGGAATCAACGATTTTCCATTGATGTCCAATTCCATCTTGCCGGGAAACGTATTGACTGGATAACTAAATGCCTGCTGGTAATTTTTAGCAAGCGGCTCAAGTCCGAATGACCGGAATTGCTCGGCTAAGAACGCCCCGGCTTTTTTCATTCCATCATTTGTGTAGCCGCGGCCCCAAAATGTGGGTGAACTTAAGGTGTCAACCATTTTTCGTGCGAAAGCGACATCCTGGGAATAACAATTGATGCTGGAAAGGAAAAGAACTGCACCGATTAGTTGCTTCATGCATGTTGATTTAGAGCCGATTGATTTATTGACAAAATTCGTCAATTGGGTATTAAAGTAATACAAAATTTGATTAGTGGAATAAAGACGCAAAGTGCGCGGTGAGGCGGCAAAGTTCGCAGTGATTTTACGTAAATCTTAACCTATTTTCTGATTTGTTCCAATCAAGAAAAGAAATTGATTTAAAAACAGCTTTAAACCACTTGCCAACAAACCCCGCTTACTTTTTTGCCTTGATGCAAAAAAGTAACAAAAAAAATCAAGGCTTCAGAAAAATGGCTAAAAATTACGGTGTAAGGCGAAACGCGGGTACTCGCTTCGCACAGTATGATATTACATTATAACAAGCGCTCGCCGCCAGCGTTTCACCGCCTGCGGCGGTGTCGCCATACTCCGTATTTTTCTAAACGCCATTTTTCTGAGGCCATCAACTACCTTAGGTGAAAACTCACTAAAAATCCTTTGCGTGCTTTGCGCTTCTTAGCGTCCTTTGCGTGCAACCTTAAACGCCTGCCACAACAATCACAATCTCACCCTTCACTGTCTTATCCTTATAATGATCACACACTTCACGAAGTGTACCTCTCGTATTCTCTTCAAATTTCTTAGATAGTTCGCGGCTCACCGCACATTCCCTTCCCTCACCAAAATACTGGATAAATTCCTCCAGCGTTTTTACCAGTCGCAAAGGAGATTCATAAAAAATCATTGTGCGCTCTTCCACTGCTAACTGCTTCAGTAAAGTTTGCCTGCCTTTCTTCAACGGCAAAAAACCTTCAAAGCAAAAACGATTGGTGGGTATACCACTGTTCACAAGCGCCGGTACAAAAGCAGTAGCTCCCGGCAGGCATTCTACGGCGATACCGGCCTTTATACATTCCCGGATCAATAAAAATGCAGGATCAGAAATACCGGGAGTACCGGCATCAGTAATTACCGCCATTTTTTTCCCCTCCCGCATCTGCGATACGAGGTGCTGCAGCACCTTATGCTCATTGTGCTGGTGATAGGGCGTCATTGGTTTGCTAACCTGGTAGTGATTGAGCAGGTGTGACGAAGTGCGGGTATCCTCTGCCAGTATAAGATCAACTTCCTTTAATACTTCCAGTGCCCGCAAAGTAATATCCTTCAAATTGCCAATAGGTGTGGGAACGATATACAACATGCTAATGTGGAAATATGGAAATGTGAAAATGTGAAAATGGAAAACAGCCAGAACAATTCATATTTATTTCATCCTGCGGATGGCCCATTTCCACATTTTCATATTTCCACATTTTCACATTTTTTAGTTAACAGTAACCTCGAAATATTCCATCACGGGATTAGCCAGTAATTTTTGGCTTGCAACTTCAGCAATTTCACGGGCCTTGTCCGCATTATCGGCACTCACCTGGAGTGTTATATTTTTTCCTACACGCACATCTTCCACACCACTCAGGCCCAGGTTTTCCAAACCACCTTTTACCGCTTTTCCCTGGGGATCGAGAAGCTCTTTCAATGGCATTACTTTGATCTGTACTGTATAGGTCATGATGATTTTTTTTATTACAGGTTTGCTACCGCCTGCCTTTTTTGAAAAAGCAAAGATAAAATAACATACCCGATAAACACCAGCGGTACAGCAAGCCAGTGTATAAAAAATGCAGCGGCGATAGCTACTACCGCCAGTATCACCAACGGTATGAGAGCTTTAAACTTTCCGCCGGAAAATTTTATAGCCATCATCGGAAGGTTGGAAACCATCAGGTAACAGATAAATGTTATGAATGCATACCAAAACCATTTATTCAATAATATGCCCGTTACCGTAACATTATCTGTATACCAGTATATGAGTGGAAATGAAGCAATCAATAATCCTGCTGCAGGAGTCGGCACTCCCTTGAAACTATATGACTGCTCGGTGTCGATATTAAATTTTCCCAACCTGTAAGCCGCAGCAGCCGGAATCAATAAGGCGGGTAGTAAATAAACTATCGAAGTGTCCAGTGCTCCTTCCTGCTGCGCGTAACTCATACGTAAAAACTGGTAAACGATCATACCCGGCGCTACGCCAAAACTTACTACATCTGCAAGCGAATCGAGCTGCTTGCCCAATGCAGAAGTAGCATTGAATGCCCTTGCAACAAAGCCATCGAGGAAATCAACGAGTGCTGCCAAGCCGATAAAAATCGGCGCCATCATCATTCTTTCTGATGTATACTCAAGTTGTGCAGGAGGCACCAGTATATTACCTGATTCATCCAGTGGTAACAATAACAAGCCCGGCTGAAGAATATAAATGATGGCGATACATCCAAAAACAAGATTCAGTAAGGTGAAAATATTCGGGATCTGCTTCATGCGTCCAAGATAAATTTATTTTTTCATCAGGGTTTCTATCTCTTCGGCAGTAATAGGAATATTCTTGAAAAGATCTTTATTCCCGTTTTTGGTAATCCAGAGATTATTCTCAATCCTGATGCCCATCTTTTCCTCCTCGATATAGATGCCAGGCTCAACTGTAAAGACCATTCCTGCTTTAATTGGTTCGGTGCGTGTGCCAAGGTCATGCACATCTATACCGAGGTGATGAGAGATGCCATGATAGAGATATTTACGGTACGCCCTATTTTCCCGGTCTTCATTTTTTACGTCAGTTTTTTTCAATAGTCCGATCTTGAGAAATTGTTGTGTGGCTTCTTCTCCCACTTTATCTGTATAATCATTGATCGTGATACCCGGGCGAAGAAGGCTTTTAGCATAATCATGCAAGTGAAGGCAGGCATTGTAAACGGTACGCTGGCGGCGCGTAAATTTTCCATTTACCGGTACTGTGCGGGTAAGATCGGCGTTGTAGCCCCCATATTGTGCGCCGAAGTCCATTAATATCAGGTCTCCGTCTTTGCACTCCTGGTTATTGGAAACGTAATGCAGAATGCGCGCGCTGTCGCCGCTCGCGATAATGCTATTATATCCCTGGCCGGTTGCTCTCTGTGATAAAAAAGAATGAAGTATCTCTGCCTCGATTTCATATTCCATCACACCAGGCCTGATAAATTTGAGGAGCCTGCGAAACGCGGCTTCAGTAATGTCAATGGCCTTTTGCATTACTTCAATTTCCAATGGCGTTTTTATAGCACGTAGTTCTTTAAACAGTTTTGCGGCACGCATGTAATTGTGAAGAGGGTACCTGCTTTTCATTTCATCGATATAGCGGTAGTCCCTTGTTTTGACGAGGCTGGCTTTGCGGTCATTTTCATTACTGTCGAGATAGATATTGTCTGCCAGGTGCACCCATGGCTGCAACAAACCATCAAGAGTATCCAGCCACACTATCGTCTGGATACCGCTTATGGCCTGTGCTTCGGATACCCGGAGCCTTTTACCGTCCCATTTTTCTTTCAACTCATTAGGACGTACCAGCACAAGTACCTCGCGGTATTTTGGATCGGGGTTGTCTGGAAAAAGAATCACCATGCTATCTTCCTGTTCAATGCCACTAAGCCAAAAGAGATCACTATTTTGCCTGAAAGTATAAAGGGCGTCGCCATTTACCGGCACTTCATCATTGCTTGTGAAAATGGCAATGGATCCGGGCTCCATCAATTTTACAAAACGCTCCCTGTTTTTTATAAAAATCTCTTTATTAAGTGGCAAATACTTCATTGGTTGCAAATTTTGTGGCTAAAGATAAGGGCAAAAAAGCTACGAGCTTCGAGCCTCGAGCTGCGAGCAGATAACTTATAACACATTGCATGCGCGTCGCGTCGTACCAACTTTTTTTGTTGGGTTTTATTAAATTGAAAAACAAACAAAAGGTCGGTAATTTAGAATCGAGAAAAAAGAAAAAGGTGAATGAGGTATCACCTCGAAATGATTGAAGAAATAGAGTCCGTGCGTATAGTGGTAGGCTCGGAACAAAATCGGCTTGATTTTAACTACCAGGTGCAGGGGGCATGTACAGGCCTCGAACTTTGTTATCGGGTCGGGCATTGCTAAAGCACTGCAATATCCCAGGACTGGAAACCTTACTAAAGAGTTTTTGACTTATTGCCTGAAAAATGGTCTCGTTATAAGCTGACTAATTTTCTGAAGTATTCCCTCCCGCTGTATATCCCCCAAAGTCTCATTCTAAAGGATGGCGTAGTTTTGAACATTTTTCAAGAATTTGTCCCAACTGGTATATCGTTGCCATAAATTATCTACATGCCTTTTAGTTGTGTTTTTCAGTTGAATAATGGAGCAATAAAACCATCTGACGAGATTATTTTCTTAAAGTATATTGACGAATCTTTTGGCAAGTATCACTCCGAAAAAGTAAAAATAGCCGAAGTACTTTTTAACAATAGTCACGCTTTTATTTTAAGCAACTGTCCGAGTTTTCCTACAACAAAAGGTGACTTGTTGTGGGGCGAAAAGTTAACGCCAGACACAAAAATTGCTTATTTCGCAGCAAATGGCGAGGATATTCCATATAATCGGCCTTATGCTATTATTTCTTTTGAATGAGACCAGTAAAGTGAAAAATTATAAGAAATAGACATTTTCAAACCGACCTGTCTTTACCTTAGAAATCGTTTTGTAGGGGAGACTTGGTTTTTAATTATTTAAAAGAGTTTGTCCCAACCGCTATATACTCGCCAATGTGTCGCACTAACATCTGTTTGTACCGAACGAAGTTTCTGACTTACCTTTGTGACTTCAACAAATGCGATTGTCTTATATGTCAGTTCCCACTATTGCGATCTCCAAAAAAACCCTAATGAAAATCGGCCTCCAAAACTCAGAATCCATTCATTATCAACTAGCTCCAGAAGAACTTATACAGGATACCCTCCGCATCGGCGAAGGAGTGCTCAACGATACCGGCGCCCTCGTTATCCGTACCGGCGAGTTTACGGGCCGTTCGCCCAAAGACAAGTTTATCGTTAAAGACGAAACTACCGCCAACACCATCGACTGGAATGAATTCAACAACCCCATTACTCCGGAACATTTTGACATTATAAAAAAGAAAGTAACGGAACATCTCGACAAGGTTCCTGAATTATGGGTACGCGATTGCTATGCGTGTGCAGATCCCCGTTACCGTCTCAACATCCGGGTAGTAAATGAAAAACCATGGAACAATCTTTTTGCCTATAACATGTTCCTGCGCCCAACAGAGGAAGAGTTAGAAAATTTCGAAGCCGACTGGCATGTAATTTCGGCGCCAGGATTAAAACTCGACGCTGCTACCTGCGGCACCCGCCAGCACAACGCCACTGTTGTTTCTTTCAAACATAAAATGATCCTCATTGCCGGAAGCGGCTATACCGGTGAAACGAAGAAGAGCATTTTCACCATCCTCAATTATATCCTGCCCCACGAGAAAAATGTGTTGAGCATGCATTGCAGTGCCAACATGGGCGACGACGGTGATACTGCGATCTTCTTTGGTTTAAGTGGCACCGGCAAAACAACATTGAGCGCTGATCCCAATCGCAAACTAATTGGAGATGACGAGCACGGTTGGACTGCAGATAATATCTTCAACTTCGAAGGCGGATGCTACGCAAAAACAATAAATCTCACGGCTGAAAAAGAACCCGAGATCTTCAATGCCATACGTCCCGGGGCATTGGTAGAAAATGTGAAGTTCTATCCCGGCACACACCGGATAAATTTTGATGACGCCACCATTACAGAAAATACAAGAGTATCTTATCCCTTATCATATATCAGCAATGCAGTAGAACCTTCAATCGGGGGATTGCCGAGAAATATCTTTTTCCTTACCTGCGATGCTTTTGGTGTACTTCCCCCGATCGCAAAACTTACACCCGGCCAGGCTATGTACCAATTCATTTCGGGGTATACGGCAAAAGTAGCCGGTACAGAAGCGGGAGTTACCGAGCCCAAGCCTACATTCAGTGCGTGCTTCGGTGCACCTTTCCTCCCATTGCATCCCGGTAAATATGCGGAGATGCTAGGGCGAAAAATGCAGGAAAATAAAGTGAACGTATGGATGATCAATACCGGCTGGACCGGCGGACCTTATGGCATTGGTAGTCGGATGAAGCTAAAATATACCCGCGCAATGATCACTGCCGCCCTGGAAGGACAATTGAATAATGCCGAGTATGAGTTGCATCCCGTGTTTGGTATGGCCATACCGAAAACATGTCCTGATGTGCCTTCAGCAATTCTAAATCCAAGGAATACGTGGGATGATAAAAATGCATATGACGAAAAGGCCGGGTTTCTTGCCGGCTTGTTTATAAAGAATTTCGAAAAATTTGCAAATGCCGTACCGGCGGAAATTTTAGATGCAGCTCCAAAGATCTAAGCTTTGGAGGTGTGGGTTAGCGTTAGTCCAGTCGGAGAAGCATACGATTTGCAGAGATATATCTTACTTACGAAATACCTAAGAGTGGAATAAAAAACGAATGGTCGGAAGCCAAAAAAGCTTCCGGCTTTTCATTTTTTTAACTACCAAAATGATAGTTGGTAAAATTTTTTTTCCGACATTCCGTTTTGAAAACCGTCATGCCGCCATTTTTAAAATATCTACTTATTTTATTAGTGCCACTTACCGCGCGTAGCCAGGATAAGAATGAAGAGCTGGTAGCGTGGAATGCTTCATCAAAACTTACCTGGGCAGACTATAAAGCATTACCTGATCCTCGCTCCGACGCAGCCGCAACTACTACTACCTACCTGGGTATTGAGTATAATATTAATCGCGATGGATTCAGTTACAAAATCCAATGCCGCTTCTCTAAAAATCGTTCATGGGGTCTGCATCGCACTGAATATATATTAAGTCACGAGCAAGGGCATTTTGATATCGCCGAAATCTTTGCACGCAAACTACATAAGTCGCTTAGTGAATATAATTTCAATAAGAAAACATACCAGCAGGATCTCAAAGCCATTTACGAAAAACTGATGCAGGAAAAAGAAGCGATGCAGGATCAATATGATCGCGAAACCAATCATAGCATCAACCGCAGTATGCAGGCGGCGTGGTTATCTAAAATCAGTGAAATGCTGGCCCTGTACCAGGATTATTCAGCATACTATTAATATCTACCATCCAGTTTTGCTTTGATGCGCTTTGGGGTTATTGCTCCGTCAATCAACGCCTGTGTACCTAATGCAATTGCACGAATCACTTTAGTCATATGTTTTACATCTATCCTGCTCGTTTCGTCGCAGGTTTGGTGATAACATTTGTCTGCATCATCGCTACTCATAATTGTGTGCGCCGGTACGCCGAGTTTAGCAAAAGGAAAATTATCGCTTCTTTCAAAAAGACCAAGTGCTTCAGTGGGCTCGCGCGTAATCCTTAGGCCTGCTGCCACCAACGGCTTATCCAATAATCTGGGCATGTTAGAATAATTCGCCCCAGTAAAAAAGATCCTCCCCGGGCCGAATTGCGGAACTCCAATCATTTCAATATTTATCACCGCTACAATCTTCTCGGGCACGATATGCTGAACAAAAGATGCCGAGCCCAACAATCCCAACTCTTCGGCACTAAATGCACAAAACATAATTGTTCGCTCATTATCTCCCTTCCATCCGAAATATTCGGCCAGGGCAATGAGCGCCGCGGTGCCGGATGCATTATCATTCGCTCCATTGAAAATGTTATCACCCTTACCCGTTGAATCGAGGCCCACATGATCGTAGTGTGCAGAAAAAATAATTACCTCATCTGGTTTTGAGCGGCCTGGCAACATGCCAACCATATTGTAGCCTATTTCTTTAAAATAAACAGGGCTGCTATTTATCGTTAGTGATGTAGCGGGGCTCTCGGAATATACTAACAGGATTTCCCGGAACAGACCTATGGGAGGGAAAGTAAGTTTTGGCGGAAAATAATTTTTGCCGTCCGCCTGCAATTTATCTGTCCAAAGCATTAACGGTGTTGTATCCTGCAAATGACCCCACAGTATATCCGTCGTAAACGACGAATCGAGTTTTATAACTGTAAAGTGTTTAAGGTTTCTCGGGGAGTGTACACCGGGATCTCTCGGAAAATAATTGAATTCGGCGGAGGGTTTGACTTTATCATTCCAAACCAACTCATCGTCTACAAGTTTAGTGTTGCTATCATAAGGACTAAATGGAAAATAAAATCCCGTATTGCCGGTTAGCGGATACAAACCAGCCTTCCTGAATTTACTTCCAATAAAGTCAGCGGCTTTAAATAATTCTGGTGTCCAGGGTCCTCTCCCTTTTAAAGAATCGGATGCAAGAATGTTTATCGTCTCCCGAATGGAGTTTTCATTTATCAAATCAACTGTAACCTGGGCATGAAGATAAAAATGTGAACACAGTAAATAAATTGTCAACGCCTTTAGAAACTTGCGCATAGTATGGTTAGCCTTTTTTAACGCAGGTCCTCCACTTTCACCCGTGTAGGTGAATCCTTACCCGTTACAAGGCCTTTGGAACTTAATGCTATCGCGCGAATGATCATTGCCATATTTTCCAAATCAAGTGTTTCGATCTCATCACTTACCTTATGGTAGTTGGGCTCACTATCCATTTTGGATGTAGAGATGGTGTGGGCCGGTACACCAAGCCTGGCGAGTGTAGCATTATCTGAGCGATAAAACAATTGCTGGTCGGGGTAGGGATCGGGATAAAATGTAAACCCTGTTCCTTCGAGATTCTTTTGAAGGATAGCACCCAAATCCGTTTTTTCATAACCAGTAATGAAGGCAGAATTTTTACCCCATTTGCTTTCAGTACCGATCATTTCAATATTGATCATGGCAGCTACTTTTTGGGGGTCGAGTTGTTTGGAAAAATACTGGGATCCAAATCCGCCTGCTTCTTCTGCAGTGAAAGCGACAAACACCAGCGTGCGTTCATTTATTTTCATATCGCGAAAATATTTTGCAAGTAAAATAACCGCGGTAGTGCCTGCAGCATCGTCATTGGCGCCATTGTAAATGGAGTCGCCATCTACTGCCTTGCCGGTACCAATATGGTCGTAGTGCGCAGAAAAAATTACCATTTCATTTTTCTTCGACCTGCCGGGGAGTACACCTACTACATTGGATAATTTTTGTTCGGTTATTTCATGCACAGCTTCCACACTAAAATTTTCCGGGGCATTATTAGTAAGAATAAATACCAGGTTTTTATCACTTCGATGCATGGAGCGCTTGAAGAAGGCGAGCCGTTCAAACTGGGTTGTGAAGCTTGTATCAACAAGAACGAGGGTGTTTTTCTTCGCCTGCATGTATTTGGACGCCTGGCGGAATAAATTTTCACCGGCACCTATCCGTTCTATTTCATACTCGGATGATTTGCTCATCTTCACTACAGGCTGGCAACTAATGACCATTACCTTTTTATCAGTAAGCGTTTCGCCGTTGTATGTCGCATTCATACTTACAGGCTTTGCCTTAACCATCATAAATGATTGCCTGTATTTGTCATTCGCATCCAGGGTACGGAGGCCGAGCGCTTTGAATTCGGCCTCGATAAAATCGGCGGCCAATTCAATCTCATTAGTAAATACTTTGCGACCACGCATTTCATCGGAGGCGAGCACCTTTTCTATTCGCTCTACTTCTGCCGGGTTGATCACATATTCGAGGCGCTGGGCCCACGAAAAAAGGGTTGCTGACATCAACAACCCAAACAGGTAAATCCTTTTCATCTATTTGATAATTTTAAGGGTATTTACGACAAGTATTTTCCAATATTCTCCTCGTTCAACTTGTACACAATATTACAGGCTCATCATTTCTTTAAACTTCACAGTCTGCCTCCTGCTCACTTCAATTTTTTCACCACCCTTTAGTTCCAGCAGCAGTCCACCATTAAAGTAGGGCTCGATCTTTTCAATCATGCGAAGGTTCACGATATGCTTGCGGTTGGCGCGGAAGAAGAATTTTTCATCAAGGCGTTCTTCCAGTGCATTTAGTGATTTTAATATTAATGGTTTGTTGGGCCCAAAGAATACTTTTGCATAATTGCCCACGCTTTCAAACAGGCGGATTTCATTGAGTTTGACAAACCAGCATCTTTCACCGTCTTTTACAAACACCTGGTCATGTTCACTAAGAATGCTGTTGTTGGTGTTTTCGGTAAGTGGGCGCAGGTCCTTGTTTTCGCTAAAATGCAATTTTTGAATGGCATCGGCGAGTCTTTTGGGTTCTACTGGTTTGAGCAGGTAGTCAAGCGCATTTACTTCAAAAGCCTTCAATGCAAATTCGTCATAGGCGGTAGTAAAGATAACCTGGGGAGTTTTTTCGAGATCGGATAACATGTCGAACCCGGTTTTTCCCGGCATCTGGATGTCGAGGAAGATCAGGTCGGGCCGCTGGCTCTCGATTTTATTAATGCCTTCTTCGGCATTGGCGGCCTCGTCCACGACTTCCACTTCGGGAAATTCCTGGAGCAGCTTTTTTAGTTCTGCCCTGGCCAACCGTTCATCGTCAATAATGATTGCTCTCATGTGATGTGTTTTATATCGTATCGAAAGGTATTAAAACCTTTGCTTCTACAAGTGAGGGGGTGACTTGCTTGATCTCAAATTTAGCTTTATCTCCATATAAGAGACTTAGCCTGTTTGTGGTGCTCGATAAGCCAAAACCTTCATTGCTCGCATACCCATTAAGGTATCCCGTGTTTTGGACGGCAAGTTCATGGAAATTATTGCGGAAGTCTGAAATTATTCTTACTACACCACCATTGATTTGCTTGCTGATACCGTGTTTAATCGCATTTTCCACAAGCGTCTGGAGCATCATTGGTGGTACCGGCTGATCCAGGGTATCTTCATCAATCTGGTACTCGATACGCAACCGGTCTTCAAAACGCATATTTTCCAACGCCAGGTAATCTTTTACAATACTAAGTTCCTTTTCAAAAGTCACGCGTTCTACTTTATCGGTTTGCATACTGCTGCGAAGAATATTGCTCAATTCCGTTACCGCTGCACGGGCCCGTTCAGGATTTTCGTCTACCAGTGCCCGAATGCTGTTGAGCGAATTAAAAATAAAATGCGGATTGATATGCGCCTTGATTGTTTTCAATTCCAGTTCTTTTACCAATGCCTCAAGCTGCAGCGTGTCGAGCTGTTGCTTGCGGCTTTTGGAAATATAATGGTACATGAAATAAATGGCGTTCCAAATGAAATAGTAGATGAAAAATGAAAAAGAGTTACTGAGTATCAGTAGGGTCAGGTTCCTTTGCTTCAGTATTATCTCATCGTTTTTCAATAGATCGAACTCTGTACGCAGTACCATATCTGCCAAAGCACCGATGAATGAAAAAACCATGGTGAGGAGTACAAACTGGATGATCTGCTTTTCCAGTTTTTTCTGAAGAAGGTTCATTTGAATTATTAATACCCGCATACAGTGGGTAAGAACAAATCCAAGAAGTATGAAGATCCCGATCCGTTCAAAAAAGACTTTCTTCTCTTCCGGTGTGGGAATTTTGTCGAGTGACCAGTTAAAAAACAGGTGTATCAGGATGAAGGAGCCCCATCCCGCCAACTGAAAAAACCAGTATGCACGGTTTCCAAATCGCATAAGAAGCAAATCTAACTAATCCCTTTAGGTACTGCCCCCGTAAATATACCAGTGGGCAATTAGTTCTACAAATGGACGAAAAATTTTGGTACCAACACGCCCCAAATCCAACCCTCTCCCGTTTAAATTGTTATGTAATCTTTAATAAACAGGCTGCGCCGAAAATACTACTTTTACAACGTTAAAATTGATGCATGGAAATTACTCCCGGTCCGCTGCTCCAAACTATCGATTCACCCGCCGATCTGAAGAAACTACCGCGCGAAAAATTACACCAGGTTTGTGACGAATTGCGGCAGTATATCATTGACGTTGTGAGTGTTCACGGAGGCCACTTTGGTGCCAGCCTGGGAGTAGTGGAGCTCACCACGGCACTTCATTACGTGTATAATACACCGTACGACCAACTGGTTTGGGATGTAGGACACCAGGCATATGGCCACAAAATTCTTACTGGTCGCCGCGATAATTTCCCGACAAACCGGAAATATAACGGACTTAGCGGTTTTCCCAAACGCAGCGAAAGTGAATTCGACACATTTGGTGTAGGACACTCCTCCACATCCATTTCCGCAGCTCTGGGAATGGCCATGGCAGCAAAATACAAGGGTGAAAAAGACAGGAAAGTAGTTGCAGTAATCGGCGATGGCGCGATGACAGCGGGGTTGGCTTTTGAAGGTATGAACCATGCCGGTGTAGCCGACACGGATATGCTCATCGTGCTGAATGATAATTGTATGGGAATCGATCCCAACGTGGGAGCGTTAAAAGAATACCTGACTGATATTACCACTTCTCCAACCTACAATAAAGTAAAAGACGACGTGTGGAAACTGCTCGGGAAACTCCCCGTAGGCAAAAACTTTTCACGCGCCATGGCTCATAAACTGGCCGAAGGAATGAAGGGGATGGTAAGCAGCAGCGCTAATTTGTTTGAAGCCCTAAAGCTCAGGTATTTTGGCCCGATCGACGGTCACAATGTTGCCAAGCTGGTGGATACCTTAAAGGATCTGCGAGAAATACCCGGACCAAAAATCCTGCATATCATCACCACTAAAGGAAAAGGATATGCGCTTGCGGAGCAGGATCAAACCAAGTGGCATGCGCCCGGGCTATTTGATAAAATCACCGGTGAAATACAGAAAAAGGTTTACGGTACACCCCAGCCTCCAAAATACCAGGATGTTTTTGGCTACACAATCATCGAGCTGGCAGAAAAAAATGAAAAAATTTTTGGAATAACACCTGCCATGCCTTCCGGATCATCCCTCAAATACATGATGGAAAAAATGCCGGACCGGGCTTTTGACGTGGGTATTGCCGAACAGCATGCAGTAACGTTGAGCGCGGGAATGGCCACCCAGGGCATGAAGGTGTTTTGCAATATATATTCATCCTTTATGCAGCGCGCCTACGACCAGGTGATACATGATGTAGCGATACAAAAGTTACCAGTAATATTCTGCCTCGACCGCGCAGGGCTTGTCGGCGACGATGGTCCTACCCACCACGGATGTTATGACATCGCTTATATGCGCTGCATCCCCAACCTGGTGGTGAGTGCCCCGATGAATGAAAGTGAATTGCGCAACCTGATGTTTACCGCACAACTCGATTCCACCGATCTACCTTTTGTAATCCGCTATCCACGTGGAGAAGGTGTAATGCCTGAATGGAAAACGGAAATGAAAGAAATAAAGATTGGCACTGGCCGAAAACTCAAGGAAGGGAAAGACGTAGTGATACTTTCTTTTGGACATCCCGGCAACTTTGCAGCCGCAGCTATACGTGAACTGAAAAATGATGGTCTTAACCCCGGTCATTACGACATGCGATTTGCAAAACCACTGGATGAAGCACTGCTTCATGATGCCTGCAGGAATTACGACAAGATACTGACAGTAGAAGACGGTACTGTTGAAGGTGGGTTTGGATCCGCAATACTTGAATTTATGGCGGCCAACGGATATAAGAATGATTGCAGGATATTAGGCATTCCCGACCGGCTTGTAGAGCACGGCACACCCAAAGAGTTGCAACATGAATGCGGCTACGATGCGCCTGCAATTGCAGATGCAGTAAGGTCCATGATGAATGTAAAAATTACCATTCATCAGTAAACCACAAAACCACCACGGACATGAGAAAGTGCTTCCCGGTTTTCCTGGCAATGCTATTGTTAGTGTCAGGCTGCAATGCTGATAAAAAGAAAGCTTATGACTTCAACCAGAAGCTGGTTGAAATTTCGGATACGCTAAATAAAAAAGGTACCCGCATTGGCACTGAAGTAGCACTTGCAGTAAATACACGCGATTTCTCCCGGGTGGACCTCATAAACAAGGAATTGCTCAACTTCATAGATATTAAATCTTCCGAACTTAAAAAAACTCCCAATACGGCCGGCTCCGAAAAATTAAAATCGGCCATGCTCGAATTCCTGGCATTTGAAAAAGATATGATCAGCTCCTACTTCCTTCCACTGGGAAAAATGAATGCCCAAACTCCGGATTCCACTATCCAGGAAGCTGTAGACAGGATGGTAGAAAAAAGTAAAGATGAAACCGGCTACCTGGCTCGTGTACAACAGGCGCAAAAAGATTATGCACGAAGTAATGGGTTTGTGGTGGAGGAGAAAAAGCAGTAATTATAGATAATAGTTGAATAGATAATAGATAATAGTTTCTCCATGCGGAACCTATTACGGGTATCAGCTTTTCACTGATGGAAATTCTGCAAAACCATATTAGGGGTTATGGATTTTTAGGAGTCGCGCATCATAAAAGCAAGATCAGCCTTACAAAACTATTATCTATTATCTATTCAACTATTATCTATCTGGAGCATGCGTAATCGAACAATTCTATTAACAGGTTTTATGCTGGTTATTTCATTTGCCTGGCTTTCGTCTTCGGGCGTTTTAAGCGTACCGCGGATTGGCCCGGCTAAGGAAGATAATACGCGTAGTGTTGAAAAAGACCGAATGCTGGCGAAATTGCGATTGAAGGCAAATGGCATTAAAGAATATGCTCAAAAGAATAATTATAATGACAGGATTTGTTTTTTAATCGATATGAGTCTGCCCTCCGGGCAAAACCGCTTTTTTGTGTATAATCTTAAAAAAGATACGCTCCAAAACAGTGGATTGGTTACCCATGGTCGTTGTAACCAGGAATGGCTGAAAGGAAGGAAGTATGGCAATACGGTGGGTTGTGGTTGTACGTCGATAGGCAGGTATAAAATAGGTGCGTCTTATAATGGCAGGTTTGGACTTGCCTTTAAACTATATGGGTTGGATAAAACAAATGATAAAGCCTTCTCCCGCTTCGTTGTTTTGCATGCACATGAGTGTGTGCCTGAAACGCCCGTTGACGATGATATTTGCCAGAGTGATGGTTGCCCGACTGTAGCGCCCGGATTTTTAAAGCAGTTGAAACCCATAATTAGAGAGTCTGCTAAGCCGGTGGTGCTTTGGATATTCGAATAGTTACTAATTAAGAAGATAAAAGTTAAAAGATAAAAGATAAAAGTTTTTTTAGGCGGGAAATCATTTTCGTAATCGATACTTCTAATATCAGAGAATCGATAAAAACAAAAGATGTCCCTACTAAAAAAACTTTTATCTTTTATCTTTCAACTTTTATCTTCTTAGAATCTTCAGCTTAATGAAGCTTCAATAGTAATATTTGATTTCAGAGATTTACTAACCGGGCAAGTTGCTTTTGCTTCTTCGGCGCACTCTTTGAATTTGGCAGCATCGATGCCGGGCACTGTTGCCTTTACTTCCAGGTGGCTCTCGGTAATGGCGCCGTCTGCAAGTGTAACGGTACATTTTGTATCAATATTATCGGCTGTGTATCCCGCAGCGTTTAAAATAAAACTCAATTTCATTGAGTAGCAACCTGCATGTGCAGCAGCTATCAATTCTTCGGGATTGGTACCTATACCCTGTTCAAATCGGCTGTTGTATGAGTATTGTGCATTGGATAAAATACCTGATTGGGTTGTACTCGTCCCTTTGCCATCTTTTCCTGAACCTTTCCAGTTCGCTGTCGCAAAACGTTTCATGATGTCGTAAATTTTAAGTTATAAAGGTTGTATATCGTCTTCCATTTCGGCCAGCCTGTTTTCAGGCTCATTGTATTCAATGATAAAATTATTTTTTCCCTCCCCGATCATAATCTTCAGAAACTTTTGCTGTACTAGTTCCAACAGGGAAAGAAAGAGAAAAATTGCATGCACCCTGTTTTCAGATCGCTCAAATATTTTTTCAAACGATACGGTACGGTCGGATTGAGCGAGGGAAAGCATATCCTGGCGACTGGATTCCATCGTGTAATTGTATTGCACTACCGTATGAACAGGCTTGTTCATGCGGTCGGAATACTTTTGCATTGCCTTTTCAAAGGCTTTCATCAGCTTGAAAAGAGTGATGTGCTGTATCTCGGTGCCCTCAGTAGCATCTTCGCCAATGGAAGAAAGTTCGCGCTGAATATTTCCACGTTTAACCATGAGCATGCGCAACGCTTCCATTTCAGCCATCTGTGCAGATGCTTCTTTGAAACGTTTGTATTCAAGTATTTTGTTTACAAGTTCCTGTCGCGGATCAATCTCATTGCCCTGGGCATCCAGTTCCTTGCGGGGCAGCAACATTTTTGCCTTGATCCTCATCAGCGTGGATATAAACAGGATAAACTCACTCGACAGTTCAATATTCAGCGTTTCCTGTTCGTGTATATATGCAAGGAAATCGTTGATGATTCCTGTAATGGGAATATTATAAATGTCCAGCTCGTCTCTCTCGATAAAAAAAAGGAGGAGATCAAACGGACCTTCAAACTGTGGCAACTTAATCTGGTACGAGGTATTATTCACGGGTTCACTATTTTTCTGGTAATGGAGCCAAAAGTAAGGTAAAATAGGGCTCGCAAATTTAGCAGACGGAGCAGAATATGCAGATTTGGTCCAAGTATCCAAACATGCGGGCAAATTGTGAAAAAGATCTGCGAAATCAATGAAAAATCCTGCACAAATTGCGAGACCCAACTATTTACTGCCTTAAAAAATACTACCTGTTTTTCAGGGAGTCCCTTATTTCTCTTAACAATATAACTTCCTCGGGTGTTGCGGCAGGGGCTTCTTCTTTTTTGACCATTAATTTATTGATGCCACGTATGAACAGGAAGAGGATAAATGCAATAACGATAAAGTTGATGACTGCCGCCAGGAAGTTGCCATACTTCACCGCACCATAGGAAAGCTGGCTGATGTCCTGGGCTCCTACTGCTTTCAATGCGGGTGTCAATAATAGCGGGGTAATTACATCCTTTACGAATGAAGAGATGATTGTACTGAAGGCAGCTCCAATTACTACTGCCACTGCCAGGTCGATAATATTACCTTTAAGCGCAAATTCTTTGAATTCTTTGAGCATTCCCATAATACATGAATTTAAGTGTAAAAAAAATTGGGTTGGCTCTCCAAGGCGAAAGGACTTGTATGCTAAAAATAACCAATCGAAATCAGTTATTCTTCTTTTAATCCGGGATAGCGCATATCGAGATCCGAAAGTAGCTTATGCAATTTCGAAGCAACGATATATTCTTTATACCAGTTTTGATCAGCGGGTACTATCGTCCACGGTGGCTTATTACATTCCTCAAAACACTCCTCATACATCTGTTGGTACACATCCCAAAGTTCGGCTTCCTTCATGTCTTTGGCATTGTACTTCCACATTTTGGCCGGGTTATGGATTCTTTCGGTCAGTCGTTCTTCCTGCTCATCCCTGGAAATATGCAGGTAAAATTTTAGAATATGCGTGTTGTTATGTTCCAGCAGCATGCGTTCAAAATCGTTGATTGCCTGCATACGCTTTTTAGCAAGTGCATCGTCGCACCACTTATGTACGCGGGTGATAATGATGTCTTCGTAATGCGAGCGGTTGAAGACCGTAATGGCTCCCTTTTCGGGCGTATGTTTATGCACCCTCCATAAGAAATCGCGCGACAGCTCTTCTTCTGTGGGTGCTTTAAATGGTTTTACAAATACACCCTGTGGATTCATGCCGGTTAGTACATTTCGTATCACCCCGTCCTTTCCACTACCATCCATTCCCTGCAATACGATTAGGATGGAATGTTTGTTCTCGGCATATAACAGATTCTGAAAATCTGTGAAATCTTTTATCAATGCCTTAGTTTTTTCCTTGATTTCTTTTTTATCCAGGTCTGCGGGAGCGCGGGTGTCGATTTTACTCAGCTTTATTGAACTCATAGGTGAAGAAAAATTATTGTACTTAAAATTACGATTCACGAGATAGAAACAGTTAAACAATATTTGCTCATTTTTAGGGGCGTGAAAAAAATTTATGTGTAGCTGTTAGTAAAAAAAGTGATATCTGCTTGCGAATAGTGACCTTTGCGCACCTGCTATATGGCTGGGAAAGGCTGTTATGAATAAAAAGCTGGTCAATTGGGGAATCTTCGTTATTCTCTGCATCATTTGGGGAAGCTCGTTCAAATTAATGAAAGACAGCACCACGGGTTTAACGCCAGCACAAATTGCAGGGTTAAGAATTTTTTCGGCCGGACTGGTATTTGTTCCTTTCGCATTTTTTCATTTTCCTAAAATTCCTCGAAAAAAGCGTGTGTATGTGATACTGAGTGCTGTTTTTGGCAACCTGCTTCCAGCCTTCCTTTTTGCCATTGCCATGGCGCATATCGATGGCTCACTCGGTGGCATTCTAAACTCGCTAACACCTATTTGCGTGGTTGTGATCGGCACTATTTTTTTCAGAGACCGCATCAGCAGCCGCAAGATCGCAGGCGTACTAACAGGATTTGCAGGACTGGTGCTACTAACACTGCTTCCCATCTTCATGGGTGTAAAAAATCTTGACCTATCCAACCTCAATTATACACTACTGATTCTCCTGGCTACTTTTCTATATGGTATTAATGTAAACATGGTAAGTCATTACCTGCAGGGGCTGAATCCAATTCATATCGCGACAGTATCTCTTGCCTTCATGACCATTCCAACTGGGATCTTACTGTGGCAACAGGGCTTTTTTAACCTGGATTTCAACAAGCCTGTGGTACAGGAAGCAGTGATTGCGTCAATAGCGCTAGGGATCGTGGGCAGCGCGATAGCGACAGCTCTATTTTATATTCTCGTAAAACGTGCAGGCGGGTTATTTGCTTCCCTTGTTACCTACGGCATTCCATTTATAGCCCTGCTTTGGGGAGTATTTGACAGAGAACCAATCACAGTGTTGCAGTTGGTTTGCCTGGGCATTATATTAATTGGAGTGTATCTGGCTAACAGGAAGTAATAGAGATAAAAACTAAAAGATAAAAGTTGTAAAAGGTCGGAAACTCCGCCTTAATACAACTTTTATCTTTTAGTTTTTATCTTTTACCTGATTCGATCACACCGACATAATCTCCTTCTCCTTCGCTCCCAGGTGCTTTTCTACCGCAGCAATATACTTATCCGTTACCTGTTGCACGCTTGCTTCAGCATCTTTGGCAGCATCTTCACTCAGGCCGTTCTTTTGTAATTTTTTGATGCCTTCGATCGCATCGCGACGAATATTTCTGATAGCTACTTTGGAATGCTCACCCTCGGCGAGGCATTTTTTCACGAGCTCTTTTCTTCTTTCCTCCGTCAATGGTGGAAGGAAAATGCGAATGATAGCTCCATCATTTTGAGGAGTAACGCCGATATTGGCTGCAATAATGGAACGTTCAATGGGCTGTAGCATATTCTTTTCCCAGGGCTGAATGCTCAATGTACGGGCGTCCATTACACTCACGTTGGCTACCTGGTTGATGGCCATTGGTGCCCCGTAATAATCTACAACCAGTCCGTCGAGCATTTGAGGATTAGCCTTACCGGCCCTTATCTTGGTCAATTCAGTTTCCAGGTGACTGATCGCTTTTTTCATGTGATCTTCAGACACGGAAATTATCGAAGCAATATCTTCTGCCATAATTTTTAATTTATACCCCTGCCCCTAAATGATTTGGGTGGACGGCAAAGCTAACAAAACACGGGTATCCAAAAAAAATGCCCCGCTTTTTTTACGGGGCATGTGTATTGATTTTTACTAACCTTAATTTTTATCTGCTACCGAAGCTTCCTGCGTAAGACTTACCACTTTTGATGTTGCCTTTAGTTCGGCAGGGCCTGACACGGTCTTGGCAACAACCAGGGTACGGCGCCGTGGCTGGCGGTAATATAAATATCCCAATCCCAGCGAGGCTAGAGCAACAATTGTAAGGAGCAGGTAGGTAGGTCCTAACGACCTACCCAGGTATGCTAAAACAATAAAGAAAATATTAATGCCTACACAGGTAAAGGTTACTGCTGCATGATTCAATCCGCTATCCAGCAACAAATGGTGCACGTGATTGCGGTCTGGTGTAAAGGGTGAACGTCCATTCACGATCCGGATTGCAAACACACGCAGCGTATCCAGCAGTGGTACAATCAGGATCGCAAATCCTATGGCTGCCGCAGATGCAATGGGCACGGCCACCGCGGGTGAACCAGCAGTATTAATAAATTTAATAACCAGTATTGAGTTCACCAGCCCGATCATTAATGACCCGGAGTCGCCCATAAATATTTTGGCGGGGTGATGATTGAAAATGAGAAATGCTACAAGGCTGCCAGCCAGTGCGAAAGCCAGTAATGCATACGACTGCTGGTCAACTGCGTAAAAATACGAACCAAAGACGAGCATGGTCAGAATACCCAGGCTGCTAGCCAGTCCGTCGATACCATCAATCAGGTTGAAAGAATTGATGACTACGATTATGGTGAGATAGGAAAGAGCCAGGCCAAATCCTTCAGGCACCTGCTCAAATCCAAGCAAACCATGCATGCTATCCAGCCGGATGCCACCAAGGTGAATCAGGATTGAAGCAGCAATCATCTGGCCTACAAACTTCTTACTGGCAGATAATACCATGAGGTCGTCCTTTAGTCCCAGGAAGAAAATAACCAGGGCGGCAGCAAAAAAATATTGGAACTCAGGGTTCAAATGTCCCTGGATGGATAAAAGTGAAGCTAACAGGAATCCTCCAAAAATACCTACACCGCCAAGGGATGCAACGGGACGTGTATGTACTTTTCTTTCGTCAGGTATATCGTATAATTTCTTCTGCTCTGCTATCTGCAGCACCACTGGAATGGCGAGAAAAGCGATAATAAAGGACACTGAAGCCGTCAAAAGGACATCGAGTAATTGAACATCAAGCATCGAGCAGTTTTTAACGGTACAAAAATAGGTTTAAGGTTCGGGTTTTCCTATTGTGTATCATTATTTTAAATGCATTTCTGCATTAAATTAAAATGAACACAGGATGATTGATTTTATTTATGCTTCAGATTGATCCGAATGGATTTCGTATCGAAAAAGATTGCACATTTGCAGCGCTAACCAGGGGTTTGGACCACCAAGATACAAAAAGTTTAAAAAGAAGCTAGTTTTTATGGCAGAACTTTCAGCGATCGCTACGCAAATCAGGAGAGATATAGTCAGAATGGTACATGGTGCAAGTAGTGGGCACCCCGGGGGATCCCTTGGCTGTACCGAATATTTTACTGCCCTGTACTTCAAGATAATGAAGCATAATCCGGCTTTTAACATGGATGCCCGGGATGAGGACGTATTTTTCCTATCTAACGGTCATATATCCCCTGTTTTTTATTCAGCGCTTGCACGTGCGGGTTATTTTGATATAAAAGAACTGGCAACCTTCCGGAAAATAAACTCAAGATTACAGGGCCATCCCACTACCCACGAGCACCTGCCCGGTATTCGTGTAGCCTCAGGATCGCTTGGCCAGGGAATGAGTGTGGCCATCGGCGCCGCTTTGAGTAAAAAATTAAATAATGATTCCCGCACTGTTTATTCTCTCCATGGAGATGGCGAACTACAGGAAGGACAGGTTTGGGAAGCGGCCATGTTTGCTGCCCATCACAAAGTAGATAACCTGATATCTACCGTTGACTGGAATGGACAACAGATCGACGGCCCTACCAAAAAAGTAATGGACCTGGGCGACCTGGGGGCCAAATTCTCCGCCTTTGGTTGGGAAGTAATTCGACTTGAAAAAGGTAATGATATTAATGAGGTCGTAAAAACCCTTGAGCATGCCAAAACACTAACGGGTAAGGGCAAACCCATTATGATCCTCATGACAACGGTTATGGGTAAAGGAGTGGATTTTATGGAAGGCTCCCACGAATGGCATGGTATAGCACCTAATGATGAACAACTGGCTAAAGCGCTGGCGCAATTGCCGGAGACGTTAGGCGATTATTAGGAAGCTTCAGGCTACAGGCTACAAGCTACAGGCTGTTGGCTTCGAGCTACGAGCCAGCCTCTCGCCTATCAGGCCTATCTACTAATAAAGATTTCTAAATAAAATAGAAACAAAGATTTTGTTTATTAAGTAACTAGCGCGCATTTAAAGTTTCGCTTATAGCTTGTAGCCTGAGGCCTGTTAGCTCCAAGCTTTTACTCGCTTCGCAAACTAAACTCCTGGCTCCCAGCCTTCTTAGAAGGTAACCACGAAGCAATGAGCGCTATTACGAAAACTGTAGCGCCAACGAGTACAAAATCCGTCCATTTTAATTTTACTGGGAAATAATCGATCAGGAAAGAACCTCCGGTAATGGGGATTAAATGAAATTTTATTTGCAATAAGGCAATGATGAGTGCAAGCACCATACCTACTGCTGCACCTATTATGGCAAGCAGGATTCCTTCACTTAAAAATATTCGGCGTATAAATCCACGGTTGGCACCCAAAGCGTGCAATACACTGATGTCTTTTTGTTTCTCCAGCACAAGCATGGTCAATGCTCCAATCATGTTGAACGCTGCCACTACCAATATCAGGCATAGTACACCATAGATGGCCCAGCGCTCCATGTTCATTACGGAATAAAGACTCTTGTTTTGCTGGTACTTGTTTTCTACCAGGAAATTTGTCGCGAACACCTGCTGAAGTTCTTTTTGCACTGTCGAAGCTTTATTGGGATCCTTTAATGCAATTTCGATAGCGCTGTATTCATCTCCCGACCACTTCAAAGCCTGCTTTACAAAATCAATATTGGTAATGCCATACTTATTATCGAATTCCTGTTGAATCAAAAATGCAGCGGATGTGCGTATGGTATCATTACTGATATCATTTAGCAGGTCGATCTGGTCCGTATTGCTCTTGCGTGGCAGATAGATTCGCAATTTGAAGATATTCCTGTCGGCATACACTCCCAGTGCCGCCTCTATGCCACCACCAAGAATTAGGCGCGGCGATTCTCCTGTCCCCAGGTCATATGTACCATTCACCAGGTGATCAGCTACTCCCGATACATACCTGTATTGCTCATCCACACCTTTGAGATGAACGACCGACTGATACTCGCCATTTTGCACCAATGCTTTCTCCTCTACCACCAGCGAGTAATTCCTGATGCCATCGATGCCTTTCAATTTCTGTAACTGCGCTGCTGTAACTGTAATCGTTTTGCCCGATGCTGCAGACACTTTGAGATCGGGATAAAAAGAGGAATATAATTGCTTTACCAATCCTTCTAAACCATTGAAAACACTTAGCACGAGTATGAGTAGCATGGTACCCATTATGATGGCAGTAATACTCACCCATGCGATGACATTGATCGCGTTGGTTGTTTTTTTTGCTTTGAAGTAACGCCACGCAAATAAGAAATGCAAATGAGTTAGTGTTTTATTAGATTGTTACTTATAAATGTGCAGATAAAAACTAAAAGATAAAAGATAAAAATTCATTTAAGGGTATACTCGTAACACTGATGAACTTTTCGAATAAAAAACTTTTATCTTTTATCTTTTAGTTTTTATCTACTCTTCCCCTTCCTTCTTCTCCTCATTAATCTTCTTAAAAAGTTCTTCCATCTTAAACACATGATCCAACGTATCGTCCTGGAAAAATTTTAAAACGGGTATGCTGCGAAGCTGGTGCCTGACCCGGGAGGCCAGTTCTTTCTTGATCTCGTGATGACGTTCATCGATCTTTTTTAAAGCCGCCTTAATATCTTTTACCTGGAAAAAACTCAGGTAAAATCGTGCTTCGAGCAGGTCGGGTGTTACCTTAACGGAGGAAATGGAAACCATACCGCCATCGATCATATTCAGACCGAGGCGTTGAAAAATGACATTCATTTCTTCGTTTAACAGGCCTGCTATCTGTTTTTGCCTTTTCCCTTCTTCCATGTCTTAACAATTAGGTTCGCTGTAAAATTACTTACTTTGCCCCACTATATGGGTTTACACCCTGCTTATAATGTGTAATCATGATCAAAAATATTCTCAGGATCTTTAAATATATCCAGTTTCCAAAACAGCAACTGGCTCTTTATCTTCTACTAACTATTCTGGCGACAATTTTTTCGGTGTTGTCACTCGGGATGTTGTCGCCCTTCATGAGCATCATTTTCAAAACCGATACAGGTTTTACTTCAGGTGCTACTGGTACAGGAGGCTTTATAGGTTTTATTAAAGAATATCTTAGCAGGGTGATGGCGGAACACAGCCAGCTTTACGCACTTGCGGCTACATGTGTAATTATCATCATTGCTATCGTATTAAAAAATCTGTTTCTCTATCTTTCTTATTATGTGTCTGTACCCGTACGCAGTCATATTACGTCGGGCTTCCGCACTCGCCTGTACAACAAAATCCTGCAACTGCCTGTTAGCTACTTTACCGATCAGAAAAAAGGCGACCTTATGTCGCGCATGGTTGCAGATATAGGTGAAGTCGACTCCTCCATAGTAACAACTTTGGAGGGTCTTATTAAAGATCCGCTGACCATTATCGCGTACCTCATGTTCATGATCCTTATCAGCCCATACCTTTCGCTGGCATTGCTGGTATTGTTGCCCGTCACAGCATTTTTAATCGGTCGTATTAGCCGCTCGCTTAAAAAACAGTCCAAGGCTTTTTCGGTAAGCCATGGTGAAAACCTGTCGCACGTGGATGAAACGTTGGGTAGCACCAGGATCATCAAAGCATTTTCTGCAGAAGAACAAATGATGGAAAAATTCAAGCGGGGAAACGATGATCTTTTCAACATCCGCAACAAAATGTTTTTCAGGAGAGACCTGGCTTCACCACTCACGGAAATCCTGGGTGTAGCTGTTCTTTGTGTAATACTATACGTCGGGGGACGCCTGGTACTCACTGGTGTAAACAGTCTTACAGCTGGCGACCTGATCACCTATATTGCCACATTTGCAATGATCATCAACCCCGCAAAAAACCTGTCGACCTCCGTATTCAATATCCAACGCGGTATGGGTGCTATCGAGCGTATCGAAGAAGTATTGCACGCACCCGTTATGATCACGGAAAAAGCAGACGCTAAAGTGCTGGACAATTTTTCTGACAAGATCGAATTCCGACAGGTGAGCTTTGCATACAACGACAAAATTATTCTCGACAATGTAAACCTGACTATCACCAAGGGACAAACGGTCGCACTGGTCGGATCATCCGGTGCGGGTAAATCCACGCTCGCAGACCTGGTACCAAGGTTTCACGATGTAAGTGCCGGCCAATTACTTATCGATGGCATGGATATTAAGGACTATACATTAAGGTCGCTACGCAACCAAATGAGTATCGTAACGCAGGAGCCCATTCTCTTCAATGATACTATTGCCAACAACATTAAATTGGGCAAACCTGATGCTACGGATGAAGAAGTAATGGCCGCTGCGAAGGTTGCGAATGCACATTACTTTATCTCGCAAAAAGAACTGGGCTACGAGACCAATATCGGTGACCGTGGAAATAAATTAAGTGGTGGCGAGCGCCAGCGCCTGACCATTGCCCGTGCATTATTAAAGAATCCACCCATACTAATACTTGATGAAGCCACTTCTTCGCTCGACACCGAAAGCGAAAGGCTGGTGCAGGATGCTATCAACAATATGATGCAGAATAGAACCAGCATTGTAATTGCACACCGACTCTCAACCATTCGTCATGCGGACGAGATCATTGTATTACAAAAAGGCAAGATTGTAGAACGGGGAAATCATGAAAGACTCATTACGGAAAATGGATTTTATAGGAAGTTGGTGGAGATGCAGGAAGTTAAGTGAGAGATAATAGTTGAATAGATAATAGTGTTTTAGATGAGTGCTCCCTATCATTATTTACGTTTCCTTATTAGCTTTTTTACCACATAGTCACAAAGGTCAACATAGTTTACACATAGACTATGATGACCTTTGTGACTATGATACTATGTGGTAAAAAAGCTAATAAGTAAGCTGGCAATAAGAAAGACGAAGAGGTCTAACCAGCCTAAAACAATTATTATCTATTATCTATTCAACTATTATCTCTCCAAAGGGGCTTTCTCATTGACATACGCCACAATATTATCAATTTCTTCATTTTTCAGAGATGGAAACGCCGTCATCAAAATACCATACTCATTTTTTAGGCTCGCTGTATACCTGTCTTTTTCCATGAAACTCGCTGGATTTTTTATCCAGTCATACAGCTTTTGCCTGTCTGACCATGGGCCACGCGCTTCAAAGCCCTGGAGCGGAGGCGCAGTTAATCTTATTTTAAGATTATGACAGGAGGCACATTTGCTTTGAAACAAGTCCTTCCCTGCCTTCGCCTGGGCACTCAACGGAACTGTCACTTCATCATCCACAGTCAAGGATTTATTCTCGGCGGTAACAAGTTGATCAGGAAGATTTTTTAAAAAGAAATATCCGCAGGCCATAACGGTCAGGAGCAGGTGAGCATAAACAATGTGGGTTATTTGTTTATTCACGATGTAAAAATACTCCGAAAAGATAAAAGTTAAAAGATAAAAGTTTTTAAAGGCTGGTATTGCCTTTAATAACGTGTTTTTACTGAAGAAGGAGTATACAAAAGTCAATACCTGATCGAACAAAGAAACTTTTATCTTTTATCTTTTAACTTTTATCTCATCTAAGTACCTCGCGTGAAATAACAATCTTCTGTATTTCAGAAGTGCCTTCCCCTATCGTGCAGAGTTTAGCATCGCGGTAAAATTTTTCTACGGGAAAATCTTTCGTATACCCATAACCGCCGAAGACCTGTACGGCGTCGTTGGCAACTTTTACGGCCACTTCGCTTGCATAATATTTGGCCATCGCTGCTTCCTTTGTCATAGGGAGTCCCCGGTTTTTGCGGTCGCAAGCCTGGAGCGTAAGCAACTCGGCAGCCTGGATTTCCGTAACCATATCAGCCAACTTGAAAGAGATACCCTGGAAGCTGGATATAGGTTTGTCAAACTGGTGTCTTTCCTGTGAATATTGCAGGGCAGCTTCATAAGCACCTTTTGCAATTCCGAGTGATAAAGATGCAATGGATATCCTTCCCCCGTCAAGAACCTTCATCGCCTGTTTAAACCCATCACCAACAGCACCCATACGCTGACTGTCGCTGATACGGCAATTATCGAAAATCATTTCTGCCGTCTCACTTGCCCGCATACCGAGCTTGTTTTCTTTTTTTCCTGCGCTAAAACCTTTGGTGCCTCGTTCTATGATAAATGATGTGGAATTGTTTTTTGTTCTTGGTTCGCCCGTGCGGCAAATCACAACGGCGATATCACCACTTTTGCCATGGGTGATCCAGTTTTTTGTGCCATTGATGATCCACTCATCGCCCTCTTTTACTGCCGTACATTTCATATTCCCTGCATCACTGCCGGTATTCGCTTCTGTTAATCCCCAGGCACCCAGCCATTCGCCGGATGCAAGTTTTGGTAAATATTTTTTCTTTTGGTCTTCATTGGCAAAACTGAGAATATGACCTGTACACAGGGAATTGTGTGCGGCAATGCTCAACCCGATCGAGCCGCATACTTTTGCTATTTCTTCAATTACCGTTTTGTATTCAAAATAGGAAAATCCGGAGCCGCCGTATTGTTCAGGTACCAATACACCCATCAGGCCCAGCTTACCCATTTCGCGGAAAAGACTGACAGGAAATTCCTGCGTTTCATCCCATTCCATTACATGCGGCCTGATATGCTGCTGAGCAAAATCCCGGGTGGTATTAGCTACCTGTTGAGTAAGTTCTTCTATTTGAAAATTCATGGCTGGTTTCCTTTGTTGGTAAAAATGTGCCATCCTGGAAATCCAGAATGGCACATATTATTCGCCTTTTGATCATGGCAATAGCAATCATTAAAG
>CBFGYO010000016.1:0-41708 GCA_965652975.1 uncultured Chitinophagaceae bacterium
ATTCAGTGGAGCTTATTTTCCTGGATATCCACCTTCCAAAACTGAAAGGCATGGCGTTTTTGAAAACACTTTCGCATCCACCTGCCATTATTATCACAACGGCGTATCATCAGTATGCTGTGGAGGGCTTTAATCTAAACGTCACGGATTACCTGTTGAAACCTTTTGAGTTCGAGAGGTTTTTAATCGCGGTAACGAAAGTCAAAACATTGCAGAAGGAAAAAGCCGAACCTGTTGCTGCAGGAGAAACAAAGGATTTTATTTTCTTAAATGTGCAGAAAAAGAAAGTGAAGATCCTGTTTTCGGAAATTCTATTTATCGAAAGCCAGCGGGAATACATCAGGATCGTAACTACCAGGAAAGAATATCTTTCTAAAATGGGTACGCAGGAGATTGAGGAGCTGTTGCCTGCCAGTCTTTTCAAACGCATTCACCGGTCGTTTATCGTTTCGATAAATAAAATTGAATCATTTACGGCGGATACGGTGGAGGTGAATGGCATTCCAATTCCGGTAGGGAGAGGATATAAAGATGTGATTGATAAATTGTAGAAAAGCTATGTTGATCTATATGTCTATGATTCTATGTGGTAAAGCTATGGCATCCCATACCGAAATATCCGAAAAGAGAGGCCATAGTTTTACCACATAGGATCATAGAAACATAGGTCATCATAGTATTACCTACGATTCGTTCTTCCACTTAAAGTCATCCTGCTTTATTTTCCAGATAAACCCATCAAGAATATAGTGTGTCACCTGCGGAAGTGCTAACAGTGGCACAACAAATGCCAGCGCCTGTTGCGACAGGCTGATGCCCTTTCCAAGGCCAAAAACGGTATGGTGTTCATTCCACACCGCCCAATCCCAAAGCCCCTCTTCGATAAACGCGAAAAGGAAGAGCATCGACAGAAAGAGGATAATACCATTGCGGCTAAATAGTAGTTGAAGAAAGGGTGTGCCCTTTTTTTCCTGCTTGTAATTTTTCTGACCATAGATCCATACCAATGCCATATAAGGAATACCATGACTCACCACGTTGAGTAGGGTAAAAGCCATATCGCCATTGAAATATACGATGCCAAAATACCATGAAATTAATGTTCCGCTGATGAGTAGCAACCTGGGAATATTAACAAATCTTGTTTTTATATAGGAGAAAACTTCTCTTGCCAAATAGGTGAAGACTATTGCGAAATAGAGTATCGTAAGCACCTGTACCAGGAAAGCTGACTTCATATAAATGAAATCGTCGTCGATAAACCAGTTAAAATTCCGAGGGCCTTTAAAATGCCAGTAAAGCAAAGGATATAAAGTGGCATAGTAAATAGTAATGGTATCGATGCGTGTAGCAATTGTATTCTTTTTTTCTTTCCTTCCATACACCCGCATAAATCCATATTGCTGGCGTATAAAATGATATACCGCTGTATATGCCAGCACACGCCAAAATAACAAGGGACTAACAGAATACAACATCACTCCGGCGGCAAAACCTATAAGCGGTATCGCCAGTAATACTGTACGCTGTTTGTTGAATGAGCCAGGATCAAAATAAGTGCGGTATAATGTGCTGTAAACATGTGCTACATCGATAAGCAGGATCAATATTACCCAACCGGCATCGGGAATGCCTTTTGCATCCTGGAACCAGGAAGGGAATAATGCAATTATCAACAGGCATACAAATGGCGGTAGCAGGATAAAAACAATATCAATGACCGGCTTCCCGATCCATGGTTGTTTTTGCATAATTTTTATGTTGATGCTGTCAATACCTTTTTAGCGGCAGCCAAACCCTGGTAAAAACCTTCTTCGAAAATACTGATACCTGCCAGGTCTGTATGTGCAAAATGAATTTTATTATCTATGGATGCTGCCAGCATTTGCCTGGCACTATTAAAAATGGTGCCGGGTAAAGGTTGTACCATAGCATGTCCCCAAACCTGCACATTGATCTCTTCGGTTTTTTTTCTAATATCAGGATGTACTTTTTGCAGATCTGCAAAAACCATTTCTGCCCAATCCTTATGAGACTTTAATTGTGCATTTTTTCTTGCCTGCATTGGAGGTTCCTGGGTAAGCGGAAGGTAGTAGGTAATGTTACGTTTTTTTATCACCTGCTGAAGCAATTCGTGGGTAGCCTCTACATATCCGAGTGCTTCACTCTCAAAAAGCACATTGTCCCAACTGCGTGGAGCGCCTGTTCTTTCTTCCAGCTCTCCCACGGTAAGGTTTGCCACCATCCATGGCACATAATTGAAGTGCGTGTTTACCTGTCGTTTCCTTTCGTCACTGGCGAGTAGTCGCGAGGCAATAAACTGGGGAACTGCCATGATGCATTGCGATGCTTCTACTTCAACCATTTTATTTCGGGCCACGTCGAAATAAGTTACCATGGTACCACGATGTGTTGGCGCAACATTCACCGCCATGCAGCGTGTAAGAATATTCGATTGAATATCTTTCGAAAGTTGTTTTACCAGGTAACCATTGCCCTCGGGCCAGGTGAGCACATCGGAATGTTCGGCATTGGCTGCAGCACCTTTTCGCGAAGCAAAATAATGAATACCTGCCCAGGCACTAACGAGGTGAAGGGGTGTGCCAAAGTCATCCCGACAACAATAATTTACATATTCATGCAAGTAATGGCTTGTAAAACCATTTTGTTGCAGCCATGCCTGCATGGTAATGGTGTCGAGCTGGGTGAAAACTTCATCCTTGCTTGAGTTATCAACGGGAATTGCAAATGCCATTTTACCATCGCTGCCTGTCGCTTTTCGATAGTGATCCATCTTATCAAGAAAGCGCGCTATTTCTTCCTGGTCTTTCTGTGGTACGCCGAAATTGGGTACAAGTCCATCCTGCCAGCGGCCGTTGATGTATAATCGTTCCTGCGGGTCGAAACAGAGATGCGTTTCATTGTAAACAGGAAGACCAGCTTCATTCTTACCAGTAATTACCTGGCAACTTTCTAAAAATTCCAGGTATTCGGGAAGGTCGTTGTTTGGAATGGGAATATAGTGCGCTCCCCATGGAAAAGCTGAGATCTCGTTTTGCCCACTAGCGGAGTTGCCACCTACCTTTTCCTCGAGATCAAGTAGCAGGAAATTGGTCTCGCCCTTTTTTTGCAAATACCACGCAGCAGTGAGCCCGCTGATACCACCGCCGATAATGATAATTTTTTTATGTATGCGTTCCGTTACTGGAGGAAATTGATTGTTGCGCAGGCGATGTCCAATTTCAGCGGAGGCACCAACGATACGGCCTTTTATTTTTTCATCTGCGCACGATATAAAACCGGTAGACAGGCCGGTTAGTCCAAGTGAAAGTCCTATGAAATCGCGCCTTTTCATTCAAGATATTTTCCCCACTCTTCTTCAAAATAATTTACCAGTACCTGGTTGTTCAGTTTATTTGTTTCCAGCCGCTGGTGAGCTTTCATATCTTCCGGAAAGATAAACATCTGGTTAAGGGTTGCTGTATTCAGGAATTTCAATGGCGAGGGCATGTGGGCAAACCAATTCTGCCCCGGTTGCGCGTAAGCAATAATATAACCCCATTCACCAAAGGAGGGGACAAAGTTGTGGTACGGCTTTGTATAAAAACCACATGAGCGGAGCGTGGTGTCGATGCACCAAAAACTTTTTGGGGCAACATATGGTGATGTACTCTGGATTACCGCAACTCCTTGCGGATTTAATTTTCTTTTTAGTAATTGGTAAAATGTAGAACTATAAAGTTTGCCAATGGAGAAAGATGAGGGATCTGGAAAGTCAATAATGATCACATCAAATAACTCAGTGGTATTACGCAGCCAGATAAATGCATCTGCATTGTAGACGGTTACTTTTTTATCTAATAAGGAAGATTGGTTGATGTTGGTAAGGATCTGCTGTGTTGAAAATAATTTAGTAATCGCTGCGTCGAGGTCTACAAGCGTTATTTTTTTAACGGAAGGATAGCGTAATACTTCACGAACAGCCAGGCCATCGCCTCCACCCAGTACCAATACTTTCGCAGGAGCAGCAACGGACGAAACCGCAGGGTGTACGAGGGCTTCATGGTACCGGTATTCATCCGCGGAACTAAATTGGAGGTTACCATTAAGAAACAACCGGAGCTCTCTTTTATTACGCGTGAGTACAATCCGTTGGTAAGGGGATGAAACAGCATGGATGACTCGGTCATTATAGGTGATCGTTTCACTATAGGTCATGATGTTTTCCGCAAATACAAAAGCTACCAGTTCCGACGCCAGTAGCAGGATAGCGACCGTTTTTAATAAAATTGCATTTTTGATTTCATTCCTGAAATACCAGGCGAGGTAAAGACCCACTGCAATATTAAGAATGCCGAAAAACAACGAGGTACGTATCAGCCCGAGATGGGGGATAAGTATTAAAGGAAAAATCAGCGAAGCCAGCAAGGCTCCAATATAATCGAATGTAAATACCCGGCTCACCAGTTCTTTAAATTCCACCTTGTCTTTTAATATCCGCATCAGCAGCGGAATTTCCAACCCGACGAGGATGCCTGTAAGTCCCACGAGCGAGTAAAGGATTATTCGGAACGAGGCGGCTAGTGGAAACATAATAAATAGCAGTGCAGCACTAAATCCGCCAACCAGGCCAACAATTAGTTCGATCCGGATAAACCATTCCAATAGCCTTGAATCGAAGTACCTGGAAAGAAAAGAGCCGATACCCATTGAAAAAAGGTATACGCCAATGATGGTGCTGAATTGTGTAACACTATCGCCCAGTAAATAGCTCGCAAGCGTGCCTGCGACAAGCTCATAAATGAGTCCACATGTAGCGATCACAAACACGGCAACCAACAGCAGCCAATGTGAAGCAGTCTGATTTTGTCGCATGGTTAATGAATAGCCGAAGCGATAATAATAGCCACCGACAACATAAAGAAGCCGGCGAGCAATGCGAGCGCCATGTTTTTATTTTCAAGAATCTCCCTGCGGAGATTGTGTTTTGGTGTGAGGACTTCCACCAGTAAAAATGCTATAATCAGTATTACTATTCCAAGGAAGGAATAAAGAACGGAATTGGTGATTGCCTGGGTCATAGTGCTTTTTTTTAATTATTTATGATAACCTGCGCCTTTGCTTTGCCATTGCTCCTGTTTGGATCCGCCAAACATTCTGCCACCTGTAAGATCATGATAAAGCATGAACGCAGAGAGGAAAACTATCCAAACAATAATCCATCGTAATGGATATAACGTGGACTCCGGTTTGAATATATTTATTTTCATGAATGATAATTTGAAAAGGGACTATTGCTCCATCGGCTGTTTTCCCTGTAGCTAAATATGGCGAACCTGCCTCCAACCAATACCGCGAAAAAAATAACAGGTATCCAGAGATTTTTCCTGATAGGTACGTCGTACAATGCCTCCACCTTGAATTCAGGTACTACGTAGCCTAAATTGTCGCGCGTGCCCTGTATTTGAAATAAATATGTTCCTGCCGGTATCCGGGTGAAATAGATACTTGAACTGGTACTTCCTTCTGTCCAATATTCACCCTCACTATAGCCCGAATAATATTCCACACCCTTTTCTGCAGTATACTCTTTTCCCGTTTCTGTATTCACCATCGATACGCCCAGCTCGAGCCAGGAATTGCTTACCGGCGCATCTACGTCGATCCTTACATTACTGCTACGCTTTTCAAATTTGAATTTGTTGGTTACGAACGATACCTGGTTGGCAGAATCGGGGAAATGTACCGTGTTGTCGAATAACAGCCTTTCCTTCTTGGTAAAACCGATGAGTGTGTGCATCAACATCAATAGTAGTATACCGGCCAGTCCAACGCGGAGCAGGTACCAGGGATTGATATATCCTGTTGGTTGCACAGCACCAACCCCTACGCGCCAGGGCACATGTGTGAGGTTGAGTGCTTTCTTTAATTCCTTAGGTGCAATGTGGTGCCCCAGGAACCACTTGATGCCTTCTTTATTGTCCTTATCGCGTATCCACACCTGTGGTGGATTTATATACTCTTTTACTTTTGTTTCTTCATTATTGAAGATGTTGTAAGGAAATTCACCTCGCGCGTCAATAACCTTGTAATTGTACGAATTGAACAATTCAAATTCTTCCTTACCCTGGATAATTTCTTTTGATTGTTCATCCAGTAACGGTGGAGAGTCGCCTTCTTCGCGAAGATAGATCCAGTGTCCATCGTATTCACTCAGGAACGCATAGCCTTCAAATGGATTGTATAAAGTGTATTCCATCCATTTTGAATGGTATTCATTGATTTCTTCTTTTTTTGTAAAGCCGATCACTTCATAATCGATGCCCCTTATGGTACCTGTGGTGCCAATCGTAATATTGGGAATGGCGCTGGTTTTGGCCTTCCTGCTCTTTTTGTAATCCATACCATTTTCCATCGTATACCAGGAACCGCAACTTTTACAGGCACAGCTTTGGGCGTATGGAAATGTTTTTACCGTTATTGGTTCCTTGCAATCGGTGCAGGTAAAGGTTTTCCCCGTTAATTCTTCCCTGCGGAGGTTTTGCAATGCCAAGGATTCAGGAGCAACATAGAAAGTGGCATAGACAAGCAGGTCATACTTATCAAACTCAAACAAAGTAATATGCTTGCCAGATTCAGCCGTGAGTTCAAACACCCGGAAACTTGATTGTACCTGCGGAATGAATAGCTCGCCCTCAATATCCCATTTATAGCAGTTCTGTTTTTTTTCAACTACAAAAGGTGTGTCATCGAGGTCGCAGGTACTTCCAACTTTCATCTGCCTAATTTCTGAATTGCTCGGCTCGCTTTTAAGCGTGGCTGCCATCACAACCGAATACAATCCATATCCTTCTGCAAGCCAGCCCAGCTCATCGTTGTCAAACCGGATGGTCCAGTAGTTGAATACGGCTTCTTCAAACCAGGCACGGAATCGCCCGAGTACGGTAAAGGATTTGTTTTCCCAGGTGCCGGTGGTACCGGGTTGTATCACTTCAACTTTTGAAGGTATTGTTAGCTGCGGTTTGTTGATGACAGTATTATCTGGCTTGCGGTAAATAACCGACCCGCATCCTGTACATTGTACCAGGTTGGTCGCGCCATGAGTAAAAGGCAATTGCCGGTTACAGTCGGGGCAAAATAATATAGATAATGGATGGCTTGACATCAACGGGTAATGATTTGTTCGCTGGAGACAGTTCCTTCGAAATAATGTTGTATTGCCTTGTAAATGCCTTCTACCGTACCATCGTTATTGCGTTGGAAATTGCTTAGGTAGATGTCAAGATTCACCAGTCCGTGTTCCGGCCAGGTATGTACTGAAATATGACTCTCGCTCAGGCAGATCACGGCGGTAAAGCCGGCGGGAGCAAAGTCGTGGTACACTTCACCCAGTTTTTGAAGGTCGTATTTGTCAACCAGCGTGTCGATCAGTGCGCGAAAATTGCTGTGCGCCTGCAAGATGTCGTTGTTGGTTTGTAGACTGGCAATAATGTGCGTGCCGGGCCGGTAACTCATAAGCAGAATTCTGGGTGGGAAAATACAGCTTTCAACAAATTCCCCGACTTTTTTTTGCGGCACGCGAAATTCGCTTTGAGAGTAAACACTTATTGGGGAGGCTGCGAGCTGCGAGCCTCGAGCTTCGAGCCGGAAACTACATATTCCACTATGATGATCTATGTGGCATGATGCTATCCGAGATGGGCAGCCATAGTTTTACCACACGTGTCCGCCAACCGGCGGATAGTATCATAGCCATATAGATCATTCGCCGTTGTTGGTGTTTCCCGTCGAACTTCCATAATCTTTCGGATCTAGGTCATCAAGGGAGCACCAACAACAAAATAAGGAAACCCCGAACCACTATAAAGCCGGGGAGGGGAAACGGCAGCAACGGCGAATACTATCTGTTCTACTTTTTCGCCGTTGTTGGTGTTTCCCGCCAGACATAATAATATTACTTATCCAAGTCATCAAGGGAGCACCAACAACAAGATAAGGCAACCCCGAACCACTATGGACGTCCCACTAAACGAGTATGAGCTGAGCCATGAACAGTTGCATTTTGATATCACTGAGCTTTTTCGAAGGAAGTTCAATACACTGGTAACTGATAATGCCGAGAATGAAGAGAAGGTTAGTGAAATCTACCGCCAAATCGCAAAGGATTGTGAGCGATACCAGAACCTATACGACGCAGAAACTGATCATTCCCGGAATATAAAAAAGCAAAATGAGTGGATAACAGTAGTTGAGAATGCGCTTTTATCCTTGCAGAAGTTTGAAAATGTCAAAATTCCCCTTAAAAAACCCCACTGTAAGTTGTGCTGGAGTCTTTTTTAAATTATTTTGAGGATAGGAGGTAATGATGTCACGGACCACAGTCAGATTTATATTTTTTGGGGTAGTCACTATACTAGCTGCATGCGATAATAATTCCAATGGAAATGATACCGGGAGCCTGGAAATTGGCAGGGAGGTGTATTATGGTAATTGTCTGTCATGTCATGCTACAAGGGATGAGAATACCTTACATGCACCTTCATTGAACCAAATGTCCAAACAGGAGGAAGCCTTATTTAACCGCAGTTTTCAAGCAATTAAAATTGATACACTTCATCCCAGTTATTTACGGGGAATAGAAGAAAAAGGAACGGTTGATGATCTTATAAAATATATCCGGAGTTATAAAGAACAAAAGAATATTCCTGGTATAGGTGGAGACCAATAAGAACTATGTGAGCCCAGGACAATGCCACTTAAGCACGCTAGAATAGGCGATGCAAATCCTATTCAATTTATGAGGGACAAATCAAATTAATACTCAAAAAGTCCCACCCCAAAAAAATGACATGGAGAAAAAGCAGGAAATAATTGACTTAATAAGTAGCACTTGCCTGGAATTGGAAAGGTTCAAAGCTGATAGGAATATTTTCGATGCCTCGAACCCGACTAAACATAATATATATGTGATCGAAATAGCTTTGGCGCTATTCCAGTTAGGCTATTTCGTTAACAGACCCATTGAAACATCAGAAGAATACTGGTTTGAAGGGGCGTATTACATTCATTATGATTTTGATGGTGAATGGGGTGTTTTAGCCGACAATTATTCCCGAATAGTTTCTCTGGCTAACCGGAGTAACTTTTTCAGATAATTATTCTGCGTGGCGGCTTTGTCGTATGTCGAGAGCAGGTGTAATAAAACTCGAGAATGAATATGATCATGAGATTTGAATCAAACAAATGCCTGATCGTTGTCTTGGGGTGTATAATGTGTGCTTTGGCTTGTAAGATCCCAAAAATGACAAATGCTCCGGCAATACCTGAAAGCTATTATACGTTTAACAAATCAAGTACTCAGGTGTTGAAAGTGTTAGACAGTGTTCTTAGTAATAACCAGGTCTTTTTTAAAGACGAGAGCGATGAACCCGAGCACTTATTTCTTAATTTAAAGAACGATCGAGACACTATCACTTTTGTTATATTTTTAGAGAAAGAAGAATCGCAAGAGATTGATATGAATGAATCCAGTACATTCTTCGTAATGACTATTTCCAGGTATGTAAACATTAAATCGGATGAATCACGTCTATCCCCTAAAATTGACAGCGTGCAAAAGAAAATATATTTGGACAAGCTTGATAGGTTTATAATAACACCAATAAGGCAACGTATAGATAGCTTGTAAGCAGCGGTTGACAAACAGGCATCACATTTTTAAGACTTTCTATGCTGATCTATGCTTCTATGCTCCTATGTGTTAAAGTTATGGTTTCAATATTCGGAAACTACCGCAAGGGAGGCTCATAGTTTACCACATAGGAGCATAGAAGCATAGATCAACATAGGGGACTTTAGTATGAGGACCTTTTTGACAGCAAGTGCGTGAAGTCACGTACCGGGGCGGAAGCTTAAAATCCGATAACGATCAGAACAGTCGACCTTAATGCACTTTTATCTTTTAACTTTTATCTTTTATCTTCCTAAAACTGCAACATAAACGCCGTTCCCTGCTCTTCCACCGATTGCACCTGTATATTTCCTTTATGCAACATCATTATCTGCTTGCACAAACTCAAGCCAATACCACTACCACTTTTCTTTGTACTAAAAAATGGAATGAATATTTTATCAAGCAACTCTGGCGGAATGCCACCGCCATTATCAGCCACTTTAATTACCGTCTTACGATTATTAGCTAAAAACCCCGTCAGCACTATCCGCGGATTTGGTCGGTCCTTTACGGCTTCAATAGCATTTACGATAAGGTTAATCAACACCTGCTCCAGCAAACTATTATCCGCCTCCACCGCCAGGTCTGTATCCTTTAAGATCGTTTCCACTTCGATCTTTTTTTGCTCGAGCGTTGGCTGCATCAGTTGCAATAGGTTTTCAAACACATCCCGCACATACACTTTCTTAAGGTTGGGCGTAGTGATACGATTGAGATTGCGATAGGTTTCCGCGAATTTTAAAAGGCCTTCACTTCTGCGCTTGATGGTTTCAATACCAATTTCCAAATCATCCACCGCACCGGCTTCATTGTTCAAGGCATGCGAAGATTGTTGCAGACGATGCCGTAGCGTTTCTGCCAGCGAAGAGATCGGTGCTACTGAATTCATGATCTCATGCGTCAACACACTCAAGAGTTTTTGCCATGCTTTTGATTCGGTTTCATCCAACGCCTCATTCACATTTTGAAATGCTACCAGCTTGCATACCTTGCCATCCGTCTGGAATGCGGTAGCCGATAGTAACACTTTAAAGTTATTTCGTTCCTGTTGAGCTGTCGCAATAGTACTGTTGCCGGGTTTCAATTCCAATACCGCGTTGGTTAATACTTCATCGCGTTTGGAAAGCGACTGAATCGATTTCAGGTAGGGCACCTGCAACATTTTTTTCAATGATTCATTCATCCAGACTATTTCGCCTGTTTTTTCTTCATAGGAGAGTATACCCGTTTCCACCAGCTCCAGTATTTTTTGCAGGTACTGGTACTGCGTTTCTTTTTCCTTGCTGATGATCTTAAATGTGGTATTGATGTCGTTGAAACCCTGCCGCAGGGGTTGTATTTCCAGCGGAGCGTGTTTTACGTCGAAGTAACGGGAGAAATCGCGGTAATGCACCGACTCCACAAATTGTTGCAATTCCATATGTGCTTTTCGCTGGAAGCGGTATAAACTTAGCACCTGGTAGACGATGATCGGCACGGCGATAAAGAGGTACACAAACCATCCTTTTACCAGCAGGAAAGCGGTAGCCGACAGCGTGATCAGCAATAGCAACACACTTACTAATATCCGCCACTCGTATTTTTTAAATGTCATATTTGCTCAGCCTCCTGTATAATGCAGTTCGTGTGAGGCCAAGTTCCCTGGCCGCCTTGGTAATATTCCCGTTGTGTTTTTCAATTACTTTAAGAATCGTATTTTTTTCAACGGCACTCAGTTTTGTTTCTGCCGGTTCACTTTCACTCGCTATTGCAGTTTCGACAGGGGAGAAGAGGAGATCACTTGCCTGTAGCACGTCGCCTTCAGCCATTATTACGGCTCGCTCAATGATATATTGCAACTCGCGTACATTGCCCGGGTAATGATAGTGCAGCAATTTTTCCATCGCCTTCGTATCAAATTCTATATCACGTTTCAGGTATTTGGCACTATATACCCTGCAAAAATGTTTCGCCAGTAAAATAATATCATTACCGCGTTTTCGAAGCGGCGGCATCATGATCTCCACGGTATTAATGCGATAAATAAGGTCTTTCCTGAACCGATTTTCATTGGCCAGTTCTGTAATAGGTACATTGGTAGCACAAATCAATCGTATATCTACCGGTATTGGTTCGTTCGAACCAAGACGTATCACCTGCCGGTTTTGCAACACACTTAATAGTTTTGCCTGGAGGTGGAGCGGGATATTGCCGATTTCATCCAGGAATAAAGTTCCTTTGTCAGCAGCTTCAAACCTTCCCACCCTGTCTTCACGCGCATCGGTAAATGCACCTTTCTTATGACCAAATAATTCACTCTCAAATAAAGTTTCCGTCAATGCACCTACGTCCACTTTCACAAAGGGCTGATCATTGCGCAAGGAATGTTGGTGAATGGCTTTTGCAATTAAGTCCTTGCCGGTTCCATTTTCTCCCAGTATTAAAATATTAGCTTGTGTAGGGGCGATCTTCTCCACTTTATAAAAGATCTCCTGCATCGGTTCCGACTCACCCAATATTTCGCGACCAATAGACGAATCCACTTGGGCAGCATCACTACCTGCAGCCTTTCCACCTTTGCGCTTAAGAATCTCCTTTACCGTAGCAATCAGCTTATCGTTGTGCCAGGGCTTAACCACAAAATCGGCCGCGCCTTCCTTCAATGAACGTACGGCGAGATCAATATCGCCATAAGCCGTGATCATGATCACCGAAGTATCCGGGCGACTCTTTCTTACTTCCTTCAGCCAGTACAAGCCTTCGTTGCCGGTGTTAATGGAACTGGTGAAATTCATATCAAGCAGGATCACATCAAAATTTTCTTTCGACAAATGCCAGCGAAGGTTTTCGGGATTCTTCTCCGTCACCACTTCCTTTACTTCCGTCTTCAACAAAAGTCGCACCGCCGTAAGCACATCGGGATCGTCGTCAACGATTAATATGGAGGCATTTTTCAGGTTCATCAGGTTGTTGTTTCAGTTGCCGGCCAGCTAACTGCTGCAATTATACCATAATTACAAAGTGGTGGCAATTAAATTTTTAATGAAAATCAATTCTCTACGACTGTATCAAAAACGAACACCTGTTGTATCACTAACGAACGGCTTCGTAGTATTTTTATGCTTAAGATATTATCTACCAATCGTTTGCCGAATTGGCATGTTTATGATTATACAATGCCGGACAAATGTTTCCATTCCAGACCCGAACATCATCTATCACTAATTATATTAAATCGTGGACAGAGTCATCGCCAAAAAGACTTGGACTAAAAAGCGGATATTAACTATCGGTGCCGTAACCGGTGTGGTTTGTTTAGCAGTTGCCAGTTACTATTTCACTTCCGGTAAAAGCCGGCTCAATGTAGATGCCGAGCGGATCACCATCAACGAAGTAAAAAATGCGTCGTTCCAGGAATTCATACCTGTAAACGGTGTTGTGCTCCCCATCACCACCATCTACCTGGATGCACTGGAAGGTGGACGGGTGGAAGAGAAATTTGTAGAAGATGGCGCCGTGATGAAAAAGGGTGAACCCATTCTGCGTTTATCAAACACGGATCTTGAACTCAGCCTGGTAAACCAGGAAACATCGGTATACAACCTGCTTACGCAAATGCAGATATCGCAAAACGCTGCCCGCCAGAATACGATCAGCAAGCTCAACCAGATGACAGATGTTGAAAGTTCTTTAAAAGAAGCAGAAAGAATTTACAAACTCAATAAAGGATTATACGAACAAAAGGTAATTGGCCTGCAGGAGTTTCGCCAGTCGGAGAATAATTACAACTACCAGCTTGAAAAAAAGCGTTTGACTCAACAGATCCTCAAACAGGATTCTTCTTCGGTGCGTCAGGAAGTAGACCAGGCAAGATTATCATATGGCCGTACACAAAATGCATTGGGTGTAATGCGTAAAAAGGTAGGCGATCTGGTGGTACGCGCGCCCGTCGACGGACAATTGACTTCGCTCGATGCAGAAATCGGTCAGTCGAAATTAAAAGGTGAGCGCCTGGGACAAATTGATGTGCTTAGCGGCTTCAAGGTGAGAGTGGATATTGATGAACATTATATTTCACGCATTTATACTGGACTGGCCGGCGAATTCACTTTTGCTAATAAGGACTATAAACTAAAAATAAAAAAAGTGTACACGCAGGTCACCAATGGTCGATTCCAGGTGGATATGGAGTTTGAAGGTGAAGTGCCCCAGGGCATTCGTCGTGGACAAACCTTGCAAATAAGACTGGCATTAAGCGACGAAACACAGGCCTTGCTTTTGGCGAAAGGTGGTTTTTACCAGCAAACGGGAGGCAACTGGGTTTTCAAAGTAAATGAAAGCGGAACGGTAGCTTATCGCGTGGATGTACAGTTGGGCAGGCAAAACCCGGACTACTATGAAGTATTGCAGGGGTTGAAACCGGGCGACAAAGTAGTTACCTCCAGCTATGAAAACTATGGAAATATGCAGGAGCTCGTTTTGAAAAAATAAATTTTCATGTCAAAAAACTTTATGCCATGAAGCTTACACTTATTTATCTGCTAATAATATTCTTAAGTGCCGGTTTTTTCAGCACTCCGGCTAAACCACACATGAGGATAGAGCAGCCATGCGCCAGCATTAAAAGCGAACAAAAACCAATTCTTATTCAAAAAGGAAGGGCAGGTGTTCTCACTAATCAGCATCAGCTATTCATGAATTAAACGTACAAACGCAAAATAAAATCAACAATGATCAAGATCACCAATCTCGAAAAAATTTACCGGACCGATGAGGTCGAAACAGTTGCCCTCAACAAGCTTTCTATAGAAGTAAAAGAAGGGGAGTTTGTAGCAGTGATGGGACCTTCCGGTTGTGGTAAATCAACCCTGTTGAATATTGTCGGTTTGCTCGACGATCCCGATTCAGGCAGTTTTCTTTTCAATGGCATCGAAGTAGCCAAATTCAATGAGCGCAAACGCGCCGACCTCCGCAAAAGGAATATCGGTTTTGTGTTCCAGAGTTTTAACCTGATCGATGAACTTACCGTGTTCGAAAACGTCGAACTCCCGCTTATCTATACCGGCATCAAGTCGGGTGAAAGAAAGAAAAGGGTGGAAGAGGTGCTGGACAAAATGCAGATCATGCATCGTCGCAATCACTATCCGCAACAACTTTCCGGTGGTCAGCAGCAACGTGTAGCCGTAGCCCGGGCCGTTGTAAATAATCCCAAGTTAATCCTGGCGGATGAGCCGACGGGAAACCTCGATTCCAGTAACGGTAATGAGGTGATGCAACTATTGACCGACCTGAACGAACAGGGCACTACCATCGTAATGGTTACGCACAGCGAACACGACGCCCGCTACAGTCATCGCATCATTCGCATGCTGGATGGCCAGGCGGTGCTCGAAAATATAATGGTATGACAGTTCGAATTTAATTCTCATTGACAAAAGTATAGCCATGATTTACAACTATCTGAAAACAGCCTGGCGCAATCTCCTTCGCAATAAAAGTTACATGCTGATCAATGTGCTGGGGCTTACAGTAGGTATTGCCGCCTGCCTTCTAATATTCATGGTAGTGCGGTTTGAAACAAGCTTTGATAATTTTCATCCCAAGAGAAATAATGTTTATCGTGTAGTAAGTGAATTTGAAACGGAAGATGGCGTTAGTCACTCTCCCGGTGCGCCATTTCCCGTGATCCCCGCATTGCGAATCGATTTTCCACAAATGAAACAGGTGGCGGGCATTATGCAATCCATCAATGACCAGGTAACAATACCTACTGATGATGCTACTCCTCAAAAAAAGTTTCTCGAGAGCTTCTATTTTGCAGAACCACAATTTTTCAGCCTCTTTAATTTTCCCTGGCTCGCGGGCGATCCTAAAACATCACTCACCGATCCCGGCAACGTGGTAATTACACGCAAACTGGCAGAAAAATACTTTACCGACTGGAAATCAGCAATGGGTAAAACCATTATCCGAAACAACAAGGAAGTATATAAGATTTCCGGTATCCTGGAAAATGTACCGGCCAATACCGATTTTCCGCTTACCCATGTCGCTTCCTATAGTTCAATAAAGAATACCAACGTTGCCCGTAACCTCAACGATTGGATCAGCACCTTTAGTGGCAGTTATGCTTTTGTAGAAATGCCGGATAATTATTCCGTAGAACAATTTAATAAGGACCTGAGGAACTTCGTTAAAAAGCATAAACCGGTCGAGTATCAGAAAGACAAATTAATAGCTCAACCGCTTACCGCCATCCATTTTGATGATGAGTTTGGCACCTACGGTGGTCACACTTTTAGCAAGTCATTGATCACAGCACTGATACTTATCGGGATATTCCTGCTTGTTATCGCCTGTGTCAACTTCATCAACCTGGCAACTGCGCAGGCTGTCAATCGCGCCAAGGAAGTGGGAGTTCGTAAAGTGCTGGGCAGCAATCGTCAGCAACTAGCATTTCAATTTCTTAGTGAAACAGGTTTAATCACCTTTATCGCCCTTTTAATTGCGATAATAGTAGCGATGGTAACTCTTCCGTTCCTGAATAAACTGCTCGAAACATCGATGACCTTCTCATTTGTTAAGGAACCAGCGTTGATTGTATTCCTGCTGGCAACGGGATTGGTTGTAACGCTGCTATCGGGACTATACCCGGCGTTTGTAATTTCCGGTTACAATCCTATTAATGCATTAAAAAGTAAAGTGGCTGCACGCAGTGGCTCGGGCATTACACTGCGCCGGGGTTTGGTAATACTGCAGTTCACCATCGCGCATATACTTATCATAGGGATGATCATCGTGGTAAGTCAAATGCGTTTCTTTAAAAATGCGACCCTCGGTTTCGACAAAGCTTCCATTATAAATGTGCCCTTGCCTAATGACAGTATTTCCAAACTGGCGTTTACACCATTACATAACCAACTGAAGCAAAACCCGAATATCCTTCATGCCAGTTTTAGTTTCGCCAGCCCTTCGGCCGATGGCAATTGGCAAAGTGATTTTCGCTATGATCATTCGGCGAAGAATCTCAATTGGACGGCCAACCTGAAGTGGGCGGATACCGGATATTTTGCCACATACAACCTCAAATTTGTTGCTGGCAGGCCATATTATCACAGTGACACCGTGCGCGAGTTTGTCATCAATGAAACGTTGATGCGCAAGTTGGGTGTGAGGGATCCGCAGCAGGCTATCGGTAAAGAACTCAATTTTTGGGATGGCAGCATGGTAGGACCGATAGTAGGGGTAGTAAGGGATTTTAATTCCTATTCACTACGCGAGCCGATGGCACCGGTAGTATTAGGCACTTTCAGAGATGTATACCAAACGATCAATATCAAAATAAAACCCGGAAAGGATAAAGAAACGCTTGCATTTGTTGAACAACACTGGAACAAAGCATTCCCGGATTATGTGTACGAACACCGTTTCCTTGATGAAACCATTGCCGGTTTTTACAGGCAGGAAAACCAGCTATCCATTCTCTACAGGATTTTTGCCGGCATCGCGATTTTTATCAGTTGTCTTGGATTGTATGGCCTGGTTTCCTTTATGGCTGCCCAGCGCACTCGTGAAGTGGGTATCCGCAAGGTATTGGGCGCTTCCATTGGCAATATCGTATATCTCCTTTCCAAAGAGTTTTCTCTTTTAATAATAATAGCATTTGCAATTGCAGGGCCGATAGCCTGGTACATCATGCACAACTGGCTGCAGAATTACACTTATAGGGTGAATATGGGTGTATGGGTTTTCCTGGCTGCGATGATCGGTTCAATGGTCATAGCCTGGATAACCGTGGGGCACAGGGCCATCAAAGCTGCAGTTGCCAACCCGGTCAAATCATTGCGAACTGAATAAAACCTGAAACCATGCTGATCAACTACCTGAAAATAGCCTGGCGCAATCTTGTCAAGCACAAAACCTTTTCGGTGATAAATATCGCCGGGCTCGCTATAGGGCTTGGATGTTTTGTACTAATCGCGCTATACGTAGCCGATGAATTGAGTTATGACAGGTTTAATGAAAAGGCAAATCGTATCTACCGTGTCAACTCGGATATATTGTTTGGCGGCACAGAACAGCGGTTGGCCGTTTCATCTGACATGATGGGCGCCACTTTGAAAAAAGATTATCCCGATGTAGAACAATACGTTCGTTTCTACACCTCCAATGGAGCCAAGAGAATTAAAAAAGGAGATGTTTTTATTACCGAGGAGAATGTCGCCAATGCTGATTCTACATTATTCGATGTGTTCACGCTACCTGTAATAGCCGGCGATCCCAACACAGCCCTGGATGAACCCAATACCGTGGTGATGAATGAAACCATGGCGAAAAAATATTTTGGCACAACTGATGTATTAGGCAAGACCATTGAAACTACAGAAAATGAAAGCACTTTATACAAGGTAACTGCCGTGATGAAGGATATACCTGCCAATTCACATTTCAATTTCGATTTTATTTTTTCGATGGATAATGTGGAATATGGATGGGGTAATTACCTAAGCCAAAATTTCCAAACTTATATTCTTACCAGGGGAAAAGCAGATCCTGCACTTTGGAAAACCCGGTTTACCGAGGTGATCCAGCGGTATATCATGCCGCAGGCAAAACAATTCATGGATATCAGTAGTATCGAAGAGTTTGAAAAAGCAGGAAATAAACTTGAATTCAGCCTCATTCCTCTTACCGACATCCACCTGCATTCCGACCGTCGTGTGGAAATGGGTGTCAATGGTGATATTAAGTATGTGTACATTTTTTCTGCGGTGGCAATTTTTATTTTGCTAATCGCCTGTATCAACTTCATGAACCTTTCTACAGCGCGTTCTTCTGGTCGCGCACGCGAAGTCGGAATAAGAAAAGTACTTGGAACAGAACGTTCGAACCTTATTCGCCAGTTTCTTACAGAATCAACACTTACTGCAATTATCGCCCTGCTGCTGGCAATCGCTATTGCGTGGTTATTGCTGCCCTATTTCAATACACTCTCAGGAAAATCATTATCATTTCAACAATTAGCGAATAGCTGGCTGCTGCCCTTCCTGGTACTCCTTCCACTTGTAGTGGGCGTAGTGGCCGGCAGTTACCCCGCATTTTTCCTTTCATCCTTCCAACCCATTCATGTACTAAAAGGCAAATTGAATACGGGAGTAAAAAGAAGCCGGTTGCGCAGTGCACTCGTTATTTTCCAATTTACCATTTCAATTTTCCTGATAGTTGGAACTATCGTGGTGTTTAACCAGTTGAATTATATCCGGAACAAAAAACTTGGATTCAATAAGGAGCAGGTGCTGGTGATCAATGGTACGGGAGTGTTGCGGGAAAATGGGAATGCCTTTATGAACGAAGTATTAAATATCAAAGGTGTAACAAGTGGTACCTATAGCGGTTTTCTGCCTGTGGCGTCATCATCGCGCAACGACAATACTTTTTCCAAGGAAGCAGTAATGAATTCAGAAAATGGATTTAATTCCCAGGTATGGGCCGTTGATGAAAATTACATCGGCACCCTGGGCATGGAGATCATTAAAGGACGCAATTTTTCAAAAGATTTTATAAGCGATTCATCCGCGGTAATAATCAATGAAACCACGGCGAAAAATTTGGGCTATGCGGACCCGATAGGTAAGAAAATATATAATAACGATGGGAGTGGTCAGACAATTACTTACAATATTATCGGCGTGGTAAAGAATTTCAACTTCGAATCCATGCGCGAAGATATTGGTCCATTGGTGCTGGCACTTGGCAGAAGCCGTTGGTCAACTGCCTTCCGTATCAGTACAGCCGATATCAGCGGCCTGATTGCAAAAATCGAGAAAACCTGGAAAGGGATGGTGCCTTCCATGCCATTCAGTTACCGCTTTCTCGACGATGCGTTTGATGAAATGTATCGTGCCGAACAGCGCATGGGCAAAGTAGCATTATCATTTGCCATACTGGCAATCCTTATCGCCTGCCTGGGATTGTTTGGGCTCGCGACATATATCGCGGAACAGCGCACCAAGGAAATAGGTGTGCGAAAAGTACTGGGAGCAAGCGTTGGAAATATCGTTTCCATGCTTTCAAAGGATTTTGTAAAACTCGTTATCATTTCGGCAGCCGTTGCATTTCCGCTCTCGTGGTGGTTTATGTATAAATGGTTGCAGGATTTTGCCTACCGTGTCGATATCGGGTGGTGGGTATTTGCCGCAGCAGCAGGTCTTGCAATGTTGATAGCATTGTTGACGGTGAGTTTCCAGGCTATTAAGGCTGCAATTGCAAACCCGGTAAAATCATTACGAACGGAATGATGATATCAAAAAAATTTAGCTATGTTCAAGAATTATTTAGTGGTTGCGTGGAGAAATATTATTCGTCAAAAAGGATTTTCATTTATCAATATCGCCGGGTTGACGCTCGGGCTGACTGCCTGTCTGCTCATTGGTCTGTTTGTGTGGGACGAGCGCCGATTTGATAAAGCTATTCCTGAAGGTGATAGAGTGTACCGTGTATATGATGAACGTACAACGCCTGAAGGAGTATCGTCGTTGACAGTAACACCTCCAATGTTTGCTGTTACGCTTCTACAGGAATTCCCCGGGGTGGAGCAGGCAATGCGGATCATGATGCGCCAGGCAAAACCTCTTTTTGAAGCTGGTGAAAAAAAGATCTATGAAGATCATGGCATATATACCGAGTCTGCATTCTTCCAGGTGCTCCCATTGCCATTGAAATATGGATCATACATCAACGTGTTGGATGATCCAACCAGCATCGTGCTGTCATCAGACATGTCCAAACGCTATTTTGGTAATGAAAACCCGGTTGGTAAATCGATTCTAGTAGATAAGGCTACTTTCCAGGTAAAAGCAGTACTGGACGAGCTTCCTACTCACTTTCATTTGCGAATTAACTACCTCCTGCCATTTTCAACTGCGATAGAAGATCCCGAACGGATGAAGAGCTGGACCTGGCAGCAATTCTACACATATGTCAAACTTGGAAAGGGCGCAAATGCCACTGCTCTCGAAAAAAACTTCCAAACTTATATAAAGCAAAAAGTGCAACCCCAAATGGAAGAGGGGAATATGACATATATGCCGTTCCTGCAGCCATTACACGATATACATCTCCAATCTTCAAGCTTCAAGTATGATAATGCCATTCGTGGAAATATTACCTATGTAAATGGGTTAACGATTATAGCAGTGTTTATCCTCCTTATCGCTTGCTTCAACTTTGTAAATTTAGCTACTGCCAAATCACTCAAACGGGCAAGGGAAGTAGGAGTCAGGAAATCAATCGGTGCCAGCCGCAAGCAGTTGATATTGCAATTTACGGGCGAAACAATCCTGCTGACGACAATCAGTCTATTCCTCGCTACTGCATTGACGATAATATTGATGCCAGCATTAAATAATTTTACTGGCAAAGCTATAAGCCTTTCTATTTTTGGTAATCCTCTTTTTCTACTGCTGTTGCTGGTACTTGCATTGTTTGTCGGCATTATCGCCGGTACTTATCCTGCATTGGTATTATCCAGTTTTCAACCAGTTAAAGTATTGAAGGCAGCAACGGTGATTGACCCGGGTGCAGGTAAAATACAATGGTTGCGGCATGGACTCGTGGTTGTACAGTTTTCACTATCTGTACTGCTTATTGTAAGTGCCATCGTCGTGTTCCGGCAGGTAAAATACCTGCACAACAAGGACCTTGGATTTAATAAGGAACAGATCATGTTTTTTCCCATGCGGGGTGACAACATGTTTAACAATTATGAGGCATTTAAAAATGAATTGAGTAATTCATCCGCAGTTTCTGCTGCGTCAATTGGCTACGGCTTCCCCGGCGACATATTTGCCGGCGATGACATTATCGTACCAAGAGAGGGTCAAAAAGAATCGCATCCTGCTACCCACCTGATGGTGGATTACGATTATGCTAAAACGCTTAACCTGCAATTTGTGGCCGGCAGGTATTTTTCACCAGCTATACAGTCAGACAAGGACAATGCATTCGTCATTAATGAAACAGCGGTAAAGGAACTTGGCTTTCAAACACCCGAAAAAGCTATAGGTCAAACCTTGTGGTGGCATCCATGGGAAACGATCCAGCCTGATTCGATGAAAGTGGGTAAGATAATAGGCGTTGTAAAGGATTTTAATTACAAGAGTCTTTATGATAAAATGGAGGTTGCGGTTTTACAAATATATCCTCCTGCATACTGGAAAGTAGCGGTAAAAATAAAAACTGCTTCCCTGGCTTCAGGTATTAGTCATGTTAAGGGTGCGTGGAATAAATTCTCACCTGAGTTTCCTATAGAATACAACTTCATGGATGATAATTTTGCAGCCTTCTATGTTTCAGAAGACAAGTTGGGATCACTGCTGGGAATCTTTACCGGTATTGCCATTTTCATAGGTTGCCTCGGATTGTTTGGACTCGCTGCATATGCCGCTGAGCGCCGCAAAAAAGAAATAGGCATACGCAAAACACTCGGTGCAAGTGTACAAAATATCGTAATGCTCCTGTCGAGTGACTTTATCAAACTCGTTTTTGTGGCATTACTCATAGCATCACCCGTGGCCTGGTATTTTATGCGCAACTGGCTCCAGGACTTTGCTTACCGTACCAGTATGCCCTGGTGGATATTTTTTGTAGCAGGAGCGCTGGCAATAGTTATCGCGATCATCACTACCAGTTTCCAGGCCATAAAAGCAGCCGTGGCTAACCCGGTTAAGAGTTTGCGGACTGAATAGAAGAAAATGTGAATCCCGATAGCTATCGGGAGTGGAAATGAATGGAATATTTTGGCGTGAGCGTATTTTTTTTACTAATAATGTTTTATCATGATAAAGAACTATTTGAAAATTGCATGGAGGAACTTTCTGAATAATAAGTTCTCCTCTTTTGTAAACATTTTCGGCCTGGCAGTTGGCCTTACCTGCTGCATGCTGATAAGCCTGTATCTTTTTCATGAGTTCACCTATGACCATTACCATAAAAAAGGCGATCGGTTGTACCAGGTTGTAACCGAATTTAGCGGCAACGAAAAGAGTAAACGACACAGCGGCACACCTTCACCTTTGGGACCTACTTTGCAAAGTGAGTTTCCCGAAATAGAAACCTCGGCGCGAATACTAAACCTCTTTGTTGACGACAAAACATTGCTCCAGTATAATAATAAGGGTGAGATAAGATCTTTTTATGAAACAAAGGGTTTTCTTGCCGATTCAACTTTCTTCCGCTTATTCGATTACAATTTCATAGAAGGTAACGGCGAAATGTCGCTGATGGAGCCAAACTCAATTGTACTTTCGGAAGAGATTGCGGAAAAAATGTTTGGCAATGAGTCCGCATTAGACAAAACCATTCACGTCAACAGTACTACCAACGAAAGTGGCGATTATAAAGTAACAGGGGTGTACCGCCCTTCGAAGTTGCCCACTCATATCAACGCACGATTTTTCATGTCCATGTCTTCTGGCCGCTACGGTGGTTTTGTGCGACGTACAACCGATTTTGCAAGCAACAATATGTTTTTAACATACCTGATGCTAAAGCCGGGTGCAGATGCAAAAGCGCTGGAAAAGAAATTGCCGGTATTTGTTGAAAAGTATATGCGGAAGGACCTTGCCGCCGCCGGGTTTAACAAAAAACAATTCTTATTACCAATTAAAGACATTCACCTGCACTCAGGATATGAATCAAGTGTAGTACCTACAGGTAATTTGTCTTATTTATATATACTCGCTTCCGTAGCGATCTTTATTTTATTAATTGCCTGCATCAATTTTATGAACCTGGCCACCGCCCGTTCAGCCAAGCGAGCAGCAGAAGTGGGGATTCGCAAAGTATTAGGCGCTGAAAAAAAGCAGTTGGTGCGCCAGTTTCTTGGAGAAGCACTGCTGTTGTCGATGTTCTCATTCCTGCTTGCGCTATTGATGGTACAGGTACTGTTGCCAGTGTTTGGAAGGATTTCCGCTGCGCACTTGTCATTTAGTTTTACCCGACATCTGCCACTGATAATGGGTTTCATACTCCTTGCGATTATTACCGGGCTGGTAGCAGGAAGTTACCCGGCACTATACCTTTCTGCCTTCCGTCCGATACGTGTTTTGAAAGGAAAATTTTCAAACTCCCTGGCGGCAGTTACTTTCCGGAAAGCATTGGTAGTATTCCAGTTTATGATCTCAGCAGTACTGATCGTTGCCGCCTTTGCAATCGGGCGCCAGATGAGTTACATGCGCGACAAGGACCTTGGTTTTGCCAAGGAGCAGCAGGTAGTAATTCCGTTGCGCAGTAAAAACGCAAAGACTATTGCCGATGCATTAAAAAGTGAGTTGAAACGAAATGAAAAGATCATTTCTGTAGGTGCTTCTGAATACTATCCTGGTATTTTCAATGCCAGCGATATGAATTTTTATCGTGCCGATCAGAATGTAAGTGATGGCATAAACCTCAAAATGAACTGGACCGATTTTAGCTTTTTACAAACCCTGGAAATAAAACCTATTGCCGGCCGCTTGTTCAGTGAAAATTTCCCTGCCGACACCAATTACCGGATTATCGTTAATGAAGCGGCAATAAAGAAAATGGGATACGGGCAAGCCCAAAATGCCATTGGCAAACAGATAGCCTTCGACTGGCGCGATTCTACTTACCGTTATGAAATTATTGGCGTAGTTAAAGATTTCAATTTTGAAGGGTTAAAAGAACCGATTCAGCCTTTTGCATTCCAAACTGCCATTACGCAGTTCAACTACCTTATTGTACATGCTAAAGCTGGTGATCCGGCGCCGGTATTGCAAACGATAGCAGCACAATGGAAAAAATTAAACCCTAACGAACCTTTCGAATATAGTTTTCTCGACCAGGATTTTCAAAAAAATTACGAGGCCGAAACACGCCTGTCTGCCATGGTTCGGTATTTCATGTTTATTGCCATCGCATTATGCTGCCTCGGGCTACTTGGCCTGGTAATGTTCAGTGCCGAACAGCGCACCAAGGAAATTGGAATTCGTAAAGTGCTGGGATCTTCTGTTGGTGGTATCGTTGGCCTGCTGTCTAAAGATTTTTTAAAGCTTGTGTTTATTGGCAACCTGTTGGCATTGCCGATTGCATGGTACATCCTTAATAAATGGATACAGGAATTTGCTTTCCGCGCTCAACTGAGCTGGTGGTTATTCGCGGCTGCGATAGCAGTTTCGGTGATCATCGCGCTGGTGACGTTGAGTTTCCAGGCAATAAAAGCGGCGATATCCAACCCTGTAAAGTCATTGCGAACTGAGTAGTGATGTAGATAGCCTCAAGGCTACGAACATCATTAAAGTTTTTACAAACAGAAATATTTTTTTCTATGTACAGGAGTTTTTTTCTTACCGCCTGGCGGAATATAAAAAGAGATAAGACATTCTCATTCCTGAACATTGGCGGGTTGGCCATTGGAATAGCTGCCTGCGTAATCGGGCTACTGTTTGTTAAAAACGAATATGATTTTGACAGGATGCATACAAATGGCAACAGGATCTTCCGGCTTGGTGAAATTCAAAGTGCCCCGGGAATGACTGAGCAGCGTGTGCCACTCTCCATGTACCCGATGGCTGCGGCATTGCAAAAAGATTATCCCCAGGTAAAGGAAGCAGTAAGAATCAGCAATAATGATGATATCACCCTGCGTGTTGGCGACAGGCAGGTATTGGCAACTAGCGTGATAAATGCCGACTCCAATTTTTTCCGTGTATTCGATTTCCCAGTTACGGAAGGAAACAGGGCTACCGCGCTGAATGATCCGGGAAATCTTATTGTTACCGAAACACTTGCCAAAAAACTCTTCGACAAAACGGATGTGACGGGACAGCTAATCGAAGTAAACCGTGCAGGTATGTTTGAAAATTTTACGGTTAGCGCCGTTATCGCCGATTTGCCGGACAATTCTCACCTTCAATTTGAAGGTATCATCCCCATGCGTGCTGTAAAGATGAAGAGCTGGATGAATACATGGGATGCTAATTGGGTAAATACCTATCTTCTATTGAATCAACCTTCGGATGTAGAAGTGTTGTCGACCCACTTACCAACATTCGTCAATAAATATCTCGGCGAACAGGCACCCTATTACAAACTATTATTGCAACCGCTTTATTCCATACATCTCGATTCTGAAAATATCACGCACGACGAAAACAACTATAAAAAGTTCAGCAGGGGACATGTAAATATATTTTTGAGCATCGCGGGATTTGTTTTGTTGATTGCCTTACTCAATTTTATCAACCTGGCTACTGCGAGGGCTGTGCGCCGCGCCAGGGAAGTGGGTGTACGAAAAGCTATAGGTGCAAACCGCTGGCAACTCATCAGGCAGTTTACCGCTGAAGCCGTACTGGTGTCACTTTTTGCATTTGCAATTGCACTACTTCTCGTTTACATCAGTTTGCCTTTTATCAATACAATAGTAGAGCGTGAAATGTCGCTTGCACAAACAGTAACACCCATGATGTGGTTACTGTTTGTTGCTGCTGCCGTAAGTATTGGGATATTGGCAGGAGTATATCCCGCATTTGTATTGTCGTCATACAACCCTGTTATCGTGCTGAAAGGAATTCTCCGTGCCAGGCCGATGAACGGTTTTTCAATTCGCAACAGCCTGGTAGTTGTACAATTCTCCATTGCGACGGTTTTAATTGTTTCCACCTTATTTATGGTAAAACAATTACGCTATATCAATAACAAGGATATCGGCTTCGACAAGGAACAGGTGATGATCATCTCCATGAATGCAACTTCCAACAAGCAGTATGAAGTAATGAAGGAAGAGTTGAGAAAAGAAGCACCAGTAAAGGATGTTACGGCATTCAGCTCACGCCTCGGGCAAAATATCGGGCAGATGGGAGCAAAATACATTGCAGGATCGGGCGAGAAAAAGAAGTTATCCATTTCACACCTTGTAGTGGACTACAATTACCTCGATTTTTTCAATATCAAGATCGCTGCCGGCCGTAGTTTTTCAAAGGCGTTTGCTGATACGGCAGGGCATTCTTATATCGTCAATGAAACGCTGGCTAAGGAACTCGAAACAAATGAAGTGATCGGAACACCGTATGCAGCCGGCTGGCTGGAAAATATGGGTAGTGTGATCGGTGTTGTAAAGGATTTTAATTTCAATTCACTGCATAATAAGGTTGCACCATTGTATATAAGTATGCAAAACTGGCAATTTCATGAAATGGCAGTAAGGTTAAAACCTTCGCAGGTGGAGCAGGGGATTGCTTCGGTAAAAAATGTGTGGAGCAAACTGGTGCCGGATATGCCATTGCAGTATACTTTCCTGGATGAGCACCTGGCTACAATGTATAAATCGGATATGCAGGTGAGTAAGATAATTACAGTCCTTACAGTGCTCGCGATCCTCATTGCATGCCTCGGATTGTTTGGAATGGCTTTATTCCTTATTAATACCCGCATAAAAGAAATTGGAATTCGCAAAGTTTTGGGTGCTGGCGAAACAACCATTGCCGCGATGCTTTCGCGGGGGTTTCTAAAACCTGTGGCTATTTCGTTGCTTATTTCCCTGCCTCTTGCCTGGTATTTTGTAAGCACCTGGCTTGAAGATTTTGCATACCGTGTTACTCTGAGCTGGTGGGTATTTGCCACAGCCGGGTTGCTGGCCTTACTGATAGCGCTTGTAACCGTAAGCGTGCAGGCACTACGCGCCGCTTCTGCAAATCCTGTAGAATCATTAAGAACCGATTAAGTAAAAAGTATACCATGTATAATCTAAAAAGAATTGTGAGAGGCTTGTGGCGCTATAAAAGTTTCAGCATCATAAATTTTTTGGGGCTTTCGATTGGTATTGCAGCAATCATGATATTATTTCTTATCGCGAGCTACGAAAAAAGTTTTGACAAACTTCATACTGATCGGGATAATGTTTACCGCGTGGTGAGCAAGCGACAATTGGCTGGTGAAAACATATTCGAATCACAGGTGCCATATCCAACTGCAAAATTTTTTCGTACGGAATATGCGGGTGCCATTGCAACGCAAATAAACTTCGACAACGATAGGGATATTAAGATTGGTGAACAGCCACCCTTTGCCGAAAATAATATCGTTTTCGCCGATTCATTGTTCTTTAAAGTAATGGACTTTTCCAACATCAATAATTTCTGGATCCGTGGCAACCCTGCCGATGCAATGAGCGGACCAAACAAAGCAGTATTAACGGAAAGCACCGCAAAGAAATACTTTGGCAATTCTGATCCCATGGGTAAAACATTCAGAATTTCCAATAAGGCAGATATTACCGTAGTAGGGTTGGTAAAAGACATTCCCAGTACCAGCCACCTGCCGGCCAACCTTTTTGTTTCCTTCGCCACGCTTACAAAGGATTTTATGGCAGGAGTGGAGCTCGACAGTTGGGATTTTACAAGCAATGGCTATTGTTATATCAGGTTGCCTGGTGCGGAAGCTGTACCGGCGGTAACGGGCGCGCTCAACGCAGTGATCCAGAAAAAGGCAGAAACTGAACTGGGAAAGAAAAAAACATTTTCCATCCAACCCATTTCAGCCATTCATGTTGATGAAGTTTATTCCAGTCCAACCTACACCGTAAGCAGTAAATACCTGCAAATGCTGATGCTGCTTGGAATATTTATCATTTTAATTGCCTGTATAAATTATATAAATCTTTCTACCTCTCTCGCATTCTTAAAATCGAAAGAAATAGGGATACGTAAAACGATCGGTGCAACGCGGAAGCAACTATTTTTTTACTATCTCGCCGAAACATTATTTATAACGACGGTGGCGGCAATTATAGGCGCAGGGATTGTAATTGCGACACTGCCGTATGTGAACCAGCTACTTGACAAATCCATTGAACTTAGTCAATTGTTAAATCCGCAGTTCCTGCTGGCTGCGCTGGCATCACTGGTAGTTATTAGTTTGCTATCGGGAGCGTACCCAGCAATCATACTGTCGGGGTTTAATCCCATCGTTTCATTAAAAAACCAGTTTGTAGTTCCCAAACAGTCTTCAGCAATTTTGAGAAAATCGCTGGTGATATTTCAGTTTACCACTTCTATCGTGCTGATCATTTGTACGATCGTGATCGCGAGGCAGGTAAATTTTTTTAAAAACAAATCACTCGGGTTCAATAAAGAAGCAGTACTGGAAGTGGGTCTGCCGGAAAGCGATAGTACACGCATTGAAAGTTTCAGGACGCAACTGCAAAACCAGGCCGGTATTCGTTCCCTGTCGTTTTGTTTGGGAGCACCTGTTTCAGACAATGGACTTAACACCAGTTTCAAAGCGCCTGAACTATCCGAAAAAACGGAATACAGTATTAAAGTCATGCCGGCAGATCAAAATTATCTGCAAACGTACGATCTCAAGCTCCTGGCCGGACGTTGGTTTTTCCCATCAGAAGAAAAAAACCTGGGCACGGCTGTAGTGATCAATGAAACTACAGCAAAGCAATTGGGATTTAAACAACCATCCGAAGCCATCGGGAAGAAAATATCGATTGGCCTTAATGAGATGAGTCCTGCCGTAATTGGTGTGGTGAAAGATTTTCATACCAATACATTACACAAAGCAATTACAGCTACCTGTATTACCCCATTTCCTTATTTCTATTATGCGGCAGGCATTCGGGTAGATCCAAGTAATATTCGTCAAAGCCTTGCTACAATCGAGGCGGCTTTTCGTAAGGTGTACCCCAACGACGTGTATGAATTTAATTTTATTGATGAAACTCTTGCCCGGCGTTATGACCAGGAAAACCGGGACTATAGTTTGTTCAAGGCATTTGCAATTATCTCCATTTTTATTTGCTGTATCGGGCTTTGGGGATTGATAGCTTTTGTAGTGGTTCGGAAAACCAGGGAGATCGGTATCCGTAAAGTGTTGGGTGCTTCGGCCGCAGGAATAGTTGGACTGCTCTCCAAAGATTTTTTACGGCTTGTAATAATTGCTCTTGTCATTGCTTCACCGGTAGCATGGTATTTTATGAGTCGCTGGCTGGAAAATTTTGTTTACCGCATCGATATCAGTTGGTGGATATTCCTTTTAGCAGGTGTGCTGGCGGTGTTGATCGCGGTGCTTACTATAAGTTTCCAGGCCATCAGGGCAGCCGTAAGTAACCCGGTTAAAAGCCTACGCACTGAATAATGACGATCACGGAGCGCAGAATATTGAATGTAGTGTTTTCTAAACAGTAAAATATTTTCGATTATGATCAACAGCTTCATCAAAATGGCGTGGCGAACATTATGGAAGAACCGTACTTTCTCCATCATCAATATTACCGGCCTAGCTATCGGTATTTCTGCCAGTTTGTTGCTGTTTATCGTAATTCATAACGAATGGAGCTTTGATCGTTATCACCCAGGTAAGGAGCGGATCTACCGCGTAGTGACCAGTAAGGTGAATAAACAAACTGCAGAGGTGATTTCACGGCATGGATCAATTCCAACTCCGGCGCCTGATGCTTTGCAACAGGAGTTCCCACAGTTTGAAAAGGTTGGCGCACTTTTTAATTTAGGACAGGCGCAGATCTATATTCCAACCAATGGTCTTACCGAAGAAAAAAGATTTAAGGAAAATAGTGGACTTTATTGGGCGAGTGCATCGCTGTTCGACATTTTTGATTTTAAATGGTTGGCTGGATCGGGTAAGGGATTGAAGGATCCAAATACTGTTGTACTCGACGAAACTTTGGCAACACGTTTTTTCGAGAATCCTGCAGATGCCATTGGCAAAACAATACAGCTATGGTCGTTCAGGATAAAGTTGACTGTTGTGGGTGTATTTAAAGACGTACCTGCTAATTCAGATTTACCTGTCAGGTTTGCCGGATCATTTGAAACGTTGAGACACCTGGCACCGGCCATGTTTACCAGTCCGGATGCATGGAACTATGTGAGTGGCAACAACCAGTGTTTTGTGCTTGCAAAGAAGGAGTATGAGCCGCAGGCTCTGCAACCCCAATTGAATGCTTTTGTATCCAAATACTACAAAGATGATCCATCGCACCGCTGGCAATTGGCAATACAACCGCTCACCACCATGCACTTCGACAGCGACTATGAGATATTCCGAAGCAATGCACTTTCAAAAAGAGAACTTTGGTCGCTCGCGTTGATCGGCATATTTCTTTTAATTGTTGCTTGCATAAACTTTATAAATCTCTCAACAGCTCAATCAGTTAATCGTGCGCGGGAAATAGGCGTCAGAAAAGTATTGGGTGGAAACAAAGCGCAGCTTATGCGCCAGTTTATCCAGGAAACCGCATTGGTGACTTTCTTTTCAATTTGTCTTAGTGCACTAATCGCAACGGCGTGCCTGCCACTGTTGAGCAGGCTGATGCAAAAAGAGCTTTCCATTAATGTATTCAGCAATCCCGTGATACTCCTGTTTTTATTGTTCATTGGAGTGATCGTGACGTTGCTTGCGGGTATTTATCCCGCGATGGTACTGTCTCGTTTCAATCCCATGCAGGCATTCAGGAATAAAGTAAGTACCGGAGCTGCAGGACGCATATCCCTTCGTCGGGGGCTCGTGGTGTTCCAGTTTGTGATTGCTCAATTACTAATCATTGGAACGCTCGTGGTGGTAAAGCAAATGCAATACTTCCGCGATCGGCCACTGGGATTTGATAAAGATGGAATCGTACTCATCAACCTGCCTAGCGACAGTACGCTGAAATTGAAGTATCCTTTACTCAAAAGCAGGATGGAGCAATTGCCGGGTGTTGTTTCCACCAGCCTTTGCATGGAAGCACCATCGGCGGGATGGACCTGGACCACTGATTTTACTTATCATAATGATGCCGAAAAAAAGGATTTTGCTATTGCCGGGCAATTTGCAGACACGGGTTATTTCAAAACCTTTGGTATTTCATTGTTAGCCGGGCGCATACCTTTTCATAGCGATAGTACGCGTGAGGTGGTAGTCAACGAAGCGTTTGTGCGAAAGATGGGTTTGCAGGCACCCGGCGAAGTACTTGGCAAAACACTCGCATATGCTGGGTGGAATCGCAAAGTGGAAATTGTTGGTGTAATAAAAGATTACAATAGCAAATCATTGCACGATGCAATTATTCCCACCGCTATCAGTTCTGAATATAATGCTTATGAATGGTTGGCAGTACGTATGTCACGCAACGAGATGAATGCTACGATGGAAAATGTTCGAAAATTATTTACCGGCATTTATCCAACTTATATGTTCGATACCTTTTTCTTCGATGAAAGGATAGAACGCTATTACGTGAATGAAGCTATAACTGCCCAGTTATTCAAAATATTTTCCATCCTGGCCATCTTGATTTCCTGCCTTGGACTGTATGGGTTGGTATCTTTTATGGCTGTTCAGAAAACAAAAGAGGTGGGCATCCGTAAGGTGCTGGGTGCTTCGGCGGGCAATATCGTGTATCTTTTTTCAAGAGAGTTTACTCTCCTGGTTGGTATCGCTTTTTTAATTGCTGCACCGGTAGGATACTATTTCATGAGCACATGGCTTTCGGGATTTTATTACCATACATCGATTGGCTGGACAGTATTTGCACTGGCAATTATGATATCGATATTGATCGCATGGATAACGGTAGGTTATAAAGCCATTAAGGCAGCTATAGCCAACCCGGTAAAGTCACTCCGTACCGAATGATAACTACTCAATTGAGACCTTAGGCATTTTATAAATTGTATATCATGATCAAACATTATTTTAAAATTGCGTTGCGGAGCCTGGGACGGCAAAAGGTATTATCATTTATTAATATTATCGGGCTTTCCCTCGGACTTGCCTGTTTTTCCTTATTTCTCTTGTATGCAGTAAACGAATTTAATTTCGACCGCTTTCATAAAAATGCCGACAATATTTATCGCGTCTACCGCTGGACGGAGGGACTTAAAGGAGAGGAACCCCAGGGCGATGTGTACATGCCTTCGCCTTTGGGGCCCGCACTGAAGGCTGATTTGCCCGAAGTGGCGAATTATGTCCGCTTACAGGAGGCTTGGTCTGAAAGTTTTGTAAAAGTGGACGGTAGCATTCGCAAAACAAACATATCCTTTGCTGACCCGTCGTTTTTTACCGTGTTTAGTTTCCCAATGATTTATGGAAACGGTTCAACCGCATTAAAAGAATTCCAGCATATTGTAATCACGCGCAACAAGGCCCGCGACCTGTTTGGAACCGATAATGTAGTTGGACGTACGATCGATGTAAGAGTAGATGATGAGTATGTACCATTTACCATTAGCGGTGTTGCTGCAGAAATTCCAGCTAACTCTTCCATACGATTCGATATAATTGGCAATTTCGAATTTATGGAAACGCTGGGTTCTAACAAACGTGGGGTGAATAACTGGAACAGGTCGTCATACATCACGTATGTGCAACTGAAAGAGGGAAGCGGACTCCCCAATGATGCGAAGAAACTTGCAAGCTTTCGCCATAAATATTATCCTACGGAAGAAGAAGAATTGCGGAAGGCCGGATATAGCTGGACAGGAACAGCGCCGCCTGTTCGATTTGCCTTACAACCATTACGCTCGGCACATACCGACACAATTATTTGGGGCGGTTCGGTAGAATCTGTGAACCCGCGTTCGATCTGGATCTTATTGAGTATTGCAGCGGCTGTATTGATGATTGCCTGCATCAACTTTACCACGCTTGCCATTGGAAGATCGGCACGCAGAGCAAAGGAAGTAGGAATCCGTAAAGTAATCGGGGGTGCAAGAAGGCAACTCGCCATGCAATTTTTATCTGAAGCAATATTGCTAAGCATACTTTCTGCTATCATTGGATTTTTCCTGGTGAAATTATTTCTTCCTTATTTCAATGGTTTGTCGGGGCGCAACCTGACTTTCTCACTCTCGACTTATCCTGAAATGATCTGGATGCTTGGAGGGCTTGTGCTTCTTGTTGGAATACTGGCAGGCAGTTATCCCGCATTGATATTGTCAGGATTCCGTCCAATAGAAGTTTTAAAAAGCAAAATACGCGTGAGCGGCGCGAATATTTTTACTAAGTCGCTTGTAACTGTCCAGTTTGCTCTTTCCATCGGGTTGATTATTTGTACCATGATCATCCTTAAGCAAACAAAATACATGAGCAGCAAGAACCCTGGATTCAATCGCGACAATATCATTATCGTTTCATCTGATTATAAAAAAGCAAAAGAGATTTACCCGCTGTTTACACAAGCCATCTCTTCTCGCGCGGATATAGTTGGTGTGGCAGGCGCCGACCTTGGTTTGGGTGAGGAGCAGGGCTTTATGCGTTCTGGATTTGAGTATAAGGGATCGCATAAAGAAGTCTTTGAATATTATATCGACAAAAATTATATCCCGCTCATGGGTATGCAACTACTCGCAGGAAGGAATTTCGATTCGCAAATAGGCCAGGATACACTCACATCCATAATTGTAAATGAAGCGATGGTGAAAAATTTTGGCTGGACTGCCCAAAATGCAATAGGCCAGGAGTTAAAAGGATATTCAGAAACCAAGACTCCCGTTGTAATCGGGGTAGTAAAAGATTTTCATTACCGGCCATTGAAAGAAGAAGTAATGCCCCAATTGTTTCACCAGTATGCGGATTATTCCCCAGCTAAAATATTTGTGCGTATCAGGGCAGGCAATCCTGCACCTGCACTGGCTGCGATGCAAAAGGCATGGAACGGTGTAGTAACTGATGTGCCTTTTACTTATCATTTTTTAGATGAAAGCCTGGATAAGTTTTACCATGCTGAAAGAAAATGGAGTAGCATTATTGGGTGGGCAGGTGGTATTTCCATTTTTCTGGCCTGCCTGGGTTTGTTCGGGCTCGCATCGCTGGCAGCCGTGAATCGTACCAAGGAAATTGGTATTCGTAAAGTACTGGGAGCGTCGGTATCGAGCATCGTTGGATTATTGTCAAAGGATTTTCTAAAATTGGTTTGTATCGCATTGCTGATAGCCACTCCGCTTGCATGGTATTTTATGCATAAGTGGCTGCAGGATTTCGCTTATCGCATTTCGATCGGTAGCTGGATTTTTATAGCAGCCGGCATACTGGCATTACTGGTTGCATTTATAACGATTAGTTTCCAGGCGATAAGAGCTGGTATTACCAAACCAGTAAAATCCTTACGAACTGAATAAATGGTAATCTATGTTGAAGAATTATTTCAAGATCGCATTCCGGAATTTGTCCAGAAACAAAGTCTTTTCTGCAATAAACATTGTAGGATTAAGTATTGGACTTACCTGTTGCCTGCTGATGGTGCTGTATATGCAACATGAGCTGAGTTATGATAAATTTCATGCTAATTCAACACGTATTGCACGTGTGATCATGGAATATAACTTCAGTGGGGAAGAGCCTACCAAGGGTAATTTTACAAGCACAAAAGTATTGCCATCGTTGAAAAGAAATTTCCCGGAGGTGGTTGGGGGTGTCAGGATGTCTAATACGCAGCGGCTTGTAAAGTATGGCGATAAGCTTTTTTTGGAAAAGCGTTTTGCGTATGCCGATTCTACTTTTTTTGATGTTTTCAGTTTCAGGTTATTGTCGGGTAAACCAACTGATGTATTGATGGCGCCCCGCCAGGTGGTGCTTACGCAATCCACTGCAAAAAAATATTTTGGTGATGAGAACCCTGTCGGGAAAGTTTTACTGCTGGGTAGTACACAGGAGAATTATTTAGTGACAGGGGTAATGGAAGATATACCATCCAATTCGCAGGTGAAATTTGATTTCCTTGCATCTTTCTCGTCGCTCGGTGCTACACAGGAGCGTACTTATTTCGATGCCAATTATACCACCTACCTGCTGTTGAGAGATGAATATGCAATAGCATCACTGCAATCAAAGATCCCGGCTTTTATGAAAAAGGAGTTGATTGACCAACCGGGTGTGAATATCAATTATGAACTCGAACCGTTGACGAAAGTTCATCTCTTTTCACCTTATGATGGTTTTGAGCCCAACAGTAATATTACCTATATCTACATTATTGCCGGCATAGCTTTGCTGGTGCTGATCATTGCATGTTTTACTTATATCAATCTCAGTACTGCAAGAAGCGTAGAACGGGCAAAGGAAGTAGGTATCCGCAAGGTTTCAGGAGCGCATCGCAAGCAGCTCTTTTGGCAGTTTATTACCGAGTCTGTCGTAATTAGCATGTCAGCATTTGTGCTTAGTATAATCCTGGCAATATTCATGCTTCCCGCATTTAACAGGATTGCGGAAAAAGAATTAACGATCACATCTCTTACAGGGTTTACAGTGCCAGGCATTGCACTCGGTATAACGTTGATAATTGCCGTATTGGCTGGCAGCTACCCTGCATTGATCATGTCGGGATTCAAGCCAGTGAGTGTGTTGAAGGGAGCTTTTAGGAATACGGCATCGGGGGTTGGATTACGGAGATCACTGATTGTATTCCAGTTTATGATATCAGTGTTTCTTATTACCGCAACGATCATCATCCAGCAGCAACTTCGGTATATACAACATAAGAAGCTGGGCTACGACCGGGAACATGTAATTGTAATGAACATTGATCAGAAGGTTATGCAAAAGATAGATTTGTTGAAGGATAAGCTGAAAGCAGACAGGAACATCCTTGCGGTATCAAAAGCTTCGTATAGCCCTGTAAACATTCCCGGCGTGTATGGCGTATATCTACAGGGTAGCGATGAGGATCGCGCCCTTACAGTAAAAGCGAATCCTATTGACGAGGAATTTATCCGGGCAAGTGGCCTGGAAATTATTGCAGGCACTGATTTGGATAAACATGACATGGAAGCCATTGCACACGATGAGAACGATAAAAATTATTATCATTTCGTATTAAATGAAACGGCTGCCGCCAAACTTGGATGGACGCCGGCAGATGCAATTGGTAAAAAAATATTCCTTGGCTCCGCAAGACCAGGAGAGGTGAAGGCTGTAGTAAAGGATTTTCATTTCGCTTCATTGCACAACCCGGTGGAACCACTGGTGCTGTTTCCAGATGTCTGGGCTACAACCTTACTGGTTAAGACGTCGGGACAACACATCGGACAAACTCTTTCATTCATGGAAGATACATGGAAGGCGCTGGCCCCACACCGACCATTCGAGTATCATTTTATGGATGAGGATTATGATAAATTATATTCTTCCGAATACCGGACGGGTAAAGTGTTCAATATTTTTGCTGCCATTGCCATTGTACTGGCATCTCTTGGTTTATTTGGGCTTTCGGCTTTTTCTGCCAGGCAGCGTATAAAAGAAATTGGTATTCGCAAAGTGATGGGCGCATCGGCCGGCCAGATTACCCTGATGCTGTCGGGAAGTTTTATAAAATTGGTAATAATAGCATTTGTATTGGCAAGCCCAATTAGCTGGTGGGCAATGAATAAATGGTTGCAGGATTTTGCCTATCGTATTGATATCGGGTGGCTGGTGTTTGCAATTGCAGGTATGGTAGCATTGGGGATAGCATGGATTACCGTAAGCATTGAATCGATACGGTCTGCCAGGGCTAACCCGGTACGGTCGTTACGAACGGAATAAAAAAGGAGATTACATAGAGGGTGAAATGTTAGTATGCTATTTTTTTAAAGAAAAAAAACATTTCAATTTTTAGGTTTGTGCGAAATAAAAAAACAGATAAATAGAAATTATGCTTGAATTAAAGGGTATTTACAAATGGTATAACACGGGCAACAACAGGGTGTTTATTTTAAAGGATGTGGATCTGTCGGTAAAGGCGGGTGAGTTTATTTCCATTATGGGGCCATCAGGTTCCGGCAAATCGACCCTGCTCAATATTATTGGCATGCTGGATACATTTGATGAGGGAGAGTATCACTTCCTGCACGAGTCGGTACATAAGCTGAAAGAAAAACAGCGTTCTGCCTTATATAAACAATATATCGGGTTTGTATTCCAGGCTTATCACCTCATTGATGAATTGACGGTATATGAAAATATCGAGACACCACTCATCTACCAGGATGTGAAATCATCAGATCGTAAGGCGCTGGTTGCGGATATGCTCGACAGGTTCCAGATAGTTGGAAAAAAAGATCTTTTTCCTACCCAATTATCAGGGGGGCAGCAGCAGCTTGTGGGAATTGCCCGCGCACTCATTGCAAAACCTAAACTGATCCTGGCCGACGAACCTACGGGCAACCTCAACTCAAAACAGGGGGAGGAGATCATGGAACTTTTTAAACAATTAAATAATGAAGGTGTAACGATCATCCAGGTAACGCACTCGGAGAAGAATGCAGAATATGGGTCGCGCGTGGTGCACCTGCTGGATGGTATGATTACTACCGGATGAAAACTGAATTAAACAAAAGCATTGTATGAAAAAGACGGGTGTATATATTTTTGGTTTACTATTATTCTTATTTGCAGGCCATATTGCGACTGCGCAGGGAGGAAAACTCTCCCTGAAACAGGCCATTGAAACGGGGATCGCTAACAACCTCGACGTGTCGCAGGCGGGATTACGCGCCAGGGAAAACGAGATCAACTGGAAGCAGGCGCAACTTAATCGCTATCCGAACCTGAATGCAACGGCATCGCACGGCGTAAACCAGGGCCGGAGCATTGATCCTTTTACCAACGCATATATCAATCAGCGGGTCGCCTATTCAAGCTATGGCATCAGTAGTGGCGTGATTTTGTTCAATGGTTTAACCTTGCAGCAATCAGTAAAACAAACCTCGCTGGCATACCAGGCCTCGTCGATGGACTGGCAGCAGGCAAAGGATAATATTACCATCGGCATTATTCTCGCATACCTGCAGGTGTTGGCCGATGAAGATGTGCTGGTCCAATCCAATAACCAGGCAGCGCTTTCACTCCAGCAGGTAGAAAGACTGGAAATTCTTAATCGCGAAGGAGCTATTGCACCTTCGTTGTTGAGCGACCTCCGTGGGCAATACGCGGTGGACCAGCTTGCAATACTCAACGCACAGCAGGCACTGGAAACCTCCAGGATCTCCCTAAGCCAGTTGATGAATGTACCGTATGACAAAAACATGCAACTGGAGCGGCTGGACGCTAGTGCATTCGCAGGAGTGTATACAGATACACCTGCAGCAATCTATGAAACGGCGTTGAAAAACTTCGCGCAGGTGCGTGCTGCCGAGTTGCGTCGACAGAGTGCAGAACGCGGTGTAAAAGTTGCAAAAGGGCTACTGTATCCAACACTAAGTTTGAATGGCAATGCCAATACCAACTACTCCGATGCGGCAACAACGGATCTTTTTATCAATACTACGGATGTAGTGTCGAATGATTATGTGGTTGTAAACGGCGCCCAATCGCCTGTAATTCGCAAACAGGATAATTATAATTCTCAAAAAATTGGGTATACCGATCAGTTGAACAACAACATTTTTACGTCGGTAAGCCTCAACCTGCGCATACCGATATTCAATTCCCTGCAGGCGCGTAACCGGGTAAAGCTGGCTAAGATCACTCTGCAGGATAATGAACTGCAGGCTAAAACGGTGAAAACACAATTGCAACAGTCCATCGAACAGGCATATATAAATATGACCAGCGCTGCCGAGCGCTTCCGCATCCTGGAAAAACAGGTAGAAGCTTTCACGGAGTCGTTTCGGGCTGCGGGTATTCGTTTCGATGCAGGGCTGGGTACTTCAGTAGATTACCTCACTGCAAAAAACAATCTTGATCGTGCGAATATCAACCTCATTAATGCGAGGTATGAACATATGTTACGAATAAAAGTGCTCGATTATTACCAGGGGAAACCTTTATGGCAGGAGTAGGGGAAGAGTTAATCCCCACCCCCTCACTCGATCATCGTTTGTTTCAAATAATCCGATGCGTATTTAGACTGAAGTACTTTTTGTTTGAATTCCGGTGATGATACCAATTGCATCACTTCCCCGGCATTACTCAAATCCAGTTCAGAAAATGTATTGTAGAACGCCGGGTCGGTTTGCAGTAAATGCAATAGTTCCGTAGCCAATGCATCTTCGTTTGGTTTTACATCACTGCCCCGGAAAAGCTTCCTGTTTTTAAAAAAGGAGCCAACCAGTTCAAACACACCGAAGAAACTGCTCTCTGCTTTTTCAGCTTTCGTTAGCATCGAAGCATCAGCCACCGGCACATCCAGCGCCTTCAATGCACGCAGTATACCATTGCCATAATATTTTTTCCATTCTGGAAATACTTCATCCTTCGCAGCGGATTTGTATAGTGCATAACGTACTGCTTCCACTTTTTTCCATTGTTCGCCTTCATTGTAATAACCTTTCCTTTCCAATTCATCCCGGTGATAGGCAATCCATAATGCTGCTGCAGCAGCAACCTGTGGAGTGGCTGAAGATGTTCCTCCGCCACTGCGTACAAATGAATTGTTGGCAGACGCCCATGGAGTATTTGGTGTGTACGCAGCCAGCGCTTTTGTCATTCGCGATGCAGGCCCCCATGATCCCTGCATATACTTTGTGCCGATATTCATGCGGCTTTGTTGAATAAAATTTACATCATACGGACGGTGATCATACATCGCGCCCGTAGCAGCAATCACCCGTTCAAATGCGGCGGGAAACATAACGCATTTGGGCAGTAAGGCACCCGGCCCTTTGTACCAACAGTTACTGGCAGCAGTGACCATTACAATACCTGCATCATAAGCTTTATTCACCGCCCTGGCCATTCGCTTGTCTGGTTTGCCAGCCATCGACATTGAAATCACTTCGCATTTTGATTCTATAGCATAGTCAATAGCCTCGGCAAAACTGGACGCATTGAAGATGACAACGCTTTCTGAAATACGCATCGGTACTACTTCTGCAAATGGCGCACCGCCAATTTCACCTTCAAATTCATTAAACGTTACTGTCAACGGTACTTTGTTGCCTGCCAGGAGGGCAACGGTACCAAGTCCATGTCCGTCCTGGCCCGTACCCAGTTTATCAATGGCCTGGTTAGGATCTTCTTTACTTACAAAACTTCTTGCCATATCCGTCTTAAGTTTAGCCGGCAATGCGATATGATCTTTAATATAGCCAGTATCAAAATGCCCGATACGCACAGTTGCTCCGGGCTTTTCTGTTAGAACTTTTTTATGTGCTGATGATAATTGTGAATGCTCATCATCCAGGTGCCAGCCAATACCGATCTTGCCCTGTTGTAGGGAAGGAGGCCATTCTTTAATATAGTCAGGATTGTCAGCATCACCTTCCCTCGTTACGCGGGGGCGCTGGGCGGGGTTGATGGTTAATACCGGTTCGGCAGCAATAATTTTATAGTTAAGCTTTTCAAGCTCGCTACGCAATGCATGCGCAGCACTCCAGGCCTGTTCGGATGAAATTCCTGCAAACCTGACCAGGTATATTTCATTACCATCGCGTGTTTTCTTTTCCAGGATCTCCGCTTCTTTACCACCCGTTAGTTTTCCTTTGATAGTACCTTCAATTTCCAGTAATATCACTGCGGGTTCTGTCATCTCCAGCATATCCCATTTTTCATTGGCACTTCGTAAAGAGTGGGTCGCAACGGTTGCGGACAGGTCGGGCTTTCGGTAACCGGTTACCTTACCCGGTTCAGGAATCTCTATACTGAATGGGAAGCTATAATCAAAAGAAGGAATGATACCACCGTACTGGAAAAAATTGGGATGCGGATAAAAATACCTGCTACTTACACCCGCTATCAGGGTTTCGCAATTAGCTTTTCGATAATCCGGATCTTTGAAGAGATTGCCAAATGCCTCTGTAAATATTCCATTTTTTTCACCATCCAGTGTTTCCTGGTCGTCCTGGCAAGCCGCCAATAATTTTACGGCAGCTTTTACTCCCTTTGCCTGGTGCTTAGTTTCATATTTGTCAAGAATAGGTTTATATACCTTGCTTCCGAACCTGCGTACTACGTCTTGTTGCACTACGCGGGAAAGCTTTCTTGAACGATAGCCTCTCGAAGCTGCAGCTCATGCAATTCCAATGCATAATAGCTCCCTAATATCAATGTCGGCAAC
>CBFGYO010000017.1:0-39781 GCA_965652975.1 uncultured Chitinophagaceae bacterium
GGTGTTTCATAATATGATTTAAGTTTAGATAAAAGATAAAAGTTTTTAGGTCGATCACTTTTTCTACCTGTTTTCAGATTCGGAATATTCCTAAAGACATCTGTAAGGAAGAAACTTTTATCTTTTATCTTTTAACTTTTATCTATTCCTAAAGTTGCTCCTCATTCAAACAATCAATCCCTCCTACCGCAGCAGTTTCAAATTTTCGAAGTTTTCTATTGAAGCGCCAGGCTTTAATTGCAGGTGTTGCAGCGGCATTATCTGCTTTTGTGAGTGCGACAATTTCCATATCGCTCTTTTTATCTTTCCTGCATAAAAGTGTTCTTACCTGTTGCGATGGATTCACATTTTTAATGATCAATACATCAAGGATGGTATACTTATCAGAGTTGGGTTGGGTATTTACACTATAAAATACCAACCAGGTCGTTCCTTTTTGAAATACGCCGACCGAAAACTGTTCCGGGTCCGATTCCTCAGAAGCCAGGGTTACTTCCCGGTATTCGTAGCCTTGCAAACCAGGCAAATTTTTATCGTTATTATATGTTTTACCTATCAATGCGCGAGGTTTGGCTCCGGCAAACTCTCCCTGTGCCAGCAATTGCTGTGCAAACACACAAGAAATCATTACCAGCAACGCGAGCTTACGATTAAGTTTGGACATAAATAGAATTTAGATAATGCTTGAATAGTTTTCACCAGCACCTATTTCTTAATAGATACTACGTCGGACCGGTTTTGCAATTTATCATTGCTAAACATTTCTACACGCACGATGCTAACGCTCGGATCGAAATACATTGCTACCCTTTGCTTAGGCATTGAACTTTTCATCGACTGCAACATCTTTTTTGTTTTTTCGTCCATTCCGGGAAAGTCAACGTCAGCGTCGATATTGGCAGTGATCTTATAACAATTGAATGTTCCTGCCGGGGTGGTGATAGTTTCACGGCCTGTTACTTTTCTGTCCTTAACTGTTACCTTGGTTTTCATTTGCTGACCCTGTGCGTCCATGGAAAATGCGTACGTTGCATCGGGCAGGGTTTGACCTTCTGTGAGATCGATCGGAAAAACGATTGCATCACCCTGCATTGTTGCACCTTTTGATTCCATATTAGCAAAAAGGCTGCTGAGATCGACATAAAGATTTTTCCCATCACACCTGTATTTACCCGTAAATACATTGCTGGTATCTGTACCCGAAGTTTTCATCTGCACTTCGGAATTGAGTGAAGAACCATCATTAGTTACCTTCAACACATTGGAAGTTTGTCTTGATGTTTCTTTACCATTTTCATCGTAGCTGGCATTTTCTACAACTGCCCCTTCCCGGAAAACATACAGACTTGCACACTTACCCTCAGCACTGCCCGAAGCTTTTGTATCGCTGGAGGTAGTAGTATCCTTCGTTACAGTTTCGCTGCTTTTTTCATTATTGCAAGCTGCCATTATACATACAAGAAATGCGAGACAAATCGTTTTCATTATTTTATGGTTTTTAATTTTACAAAGGTTAAGTTCACTGCTGTATCGCTCTACACAAAATACGCATTAGATCGGTCGTCACCAAGATTAGGAAAAGACGGGGAAGAGAGTGAGTGCAAGTTTTGTCTCGCTCCCGCTCTGTTTCTCGCTCTCGCTCTTTGTCCAAGTCGTAACTTTGACTTGTGAATACACAGCATCCTGTCCTTTACTTTGACGGCGTATGTAATCTCTGCAATCGTAGTGTGCAGTACATTATCAAAAAGGATAAGAAGAAATTATTTCGTTTTGCATCTCTCCAGGGAAAATCGGGCCAGGCAATGTTGGCAAAAAATGGAATCAGGCAGGATGACTTCAATTCTTTTATTTTAGTCGAAGGGGAGAAAATTTTTACACGCTCCACTGCAGCATTGCGAGTGTTTCGATTGCTCGGTGGGTCATGGAAGATATTATATGTGCTCATTATTGTGCCCCGCTTTCTTCGCGACCCGGTTTATAACTGGATTGCACGCAACAGGTATAAATGGTACGGAAAACGAGATGAATGCATGGTACCGACAGCTGAACTGCGTGATCGGTTCCTGGAATGAAGAGTGAGAAACAGAGCGAGAGCGACCCCCATAGCTATCGGGGCGCTCTCGCTCTGTTTCCCGCTCTTTTTTTATTCAGCTCTTGCTTTATTATTTTACGAATTGGACCTTGCTGAGAATATTATGTGCGATCTTTTTCCCCTGCTTTGTTCCTTCTTCGCATGCAAACCGGGTATGAATACCGCCATACACCCTTGACATACCAATGGCAACTGACAATTCACTAAATGAAGAGTAAGATTGCGGAGGCATTCCCAAATAATCATATGTATGATTGGTAAACTGGTAATTCTCTCCGAATAAACCTGTCATCATAACTTCGAAAGCACCTGCACCTGTAGAGTGCCCGGATGGATAATCAGGATGCCCGGGAGTATTGAATTGAGCATTCCATCCTGAATGGCCGAGCACATTCCTGATATAGCTTATTGGTCGTTCAATATTGGCTGTGTACTTCACCTTCCAGCATCCCACCAGTGCATCGCTTACGGCAATACCGGTTTGCACAAAAGCCAGTGCGGATTTGTCCAATTTAGTGTCTTCTTTTTGCAAAACCTGTCCAAGTATGGCAATATAATGTGCCCCACCCGGGTACCCCGGTGCATCACGATAATAGGCTGCCTGTGCAATTTGTGCGGCTGTAAGATTTTGCGAAAGTGTATAAACTTCCTGTTGTGCTTTATAATAATCCGAAGAAGGATTAGTAGAGTAAGTAAAGAAAGCAGGTGGTGCACTGCCCTCCAAACTTCCTGGAACAATCGTACGATTGTTACCCCAATAAGGCCCGGCAGCCCCTGGGAAATTAGGAGGAGTAGGTACCCAAAGGCCAGCCGGGGCATTGGGCTGTAAACCTGGTGGCGTGTAAACGGGGTTACTGGCATTGAATCCATCTGTTTGTGCCCAATTAAATACTGCCTGGGCCACTGCTTTTCCAAAATTTACTGAACGTGAAAAAACTGCTGGATTCGTCTCCTGTTGAAATGCTGCATTCAATGCATTCTCAAGAGAGTCGATAGAAGCTTTATTAGCTGCAGATGTAGTTGAAAAAAAATTCCTGTTCATATATGCCAGTGCAGCATTCGCGCTCGTTGGCCAATGGTATGCGAATCCCGGTTCTGTAGTTGGCATTGAAGGCATGGATAATTGCCCACTAAGCGACTGGTAGGCCGGCATACCCGGAACTACTGCTTCATATAGAGCGAGCCCTATATAGCCATAAAACCTTGCATGCATCATCGGTGGTGCAATGCTGGTAGTTCTAATAAGGCGCAATTGCATATCAATCCATTTCAGGACAGGCTCCGATGAAAAAACTTTAGTTTGTTGCAGGTGTCCGTTGAATTCGTTACTCCTGCCAGCTTTCTGAAACATGGTGTTGGGTACTGTTGCATCTTTTTCCTTTTGACAGGAAACGATAAAAAGCAGTAAACCGGCAATAATAAATAGCATTCTCTTTTTCATAAACTTATTTTTAGATGTGAAAAGACAAAACCGCTACTTCACCAGGACATGCTGGTGTAAGGAACCTTACGTTCAATAAATTTTTCAGAATACGGGACAAGAAAAGTTTGACACAGTGAATTCTTTTATAAAAATCACGTGAAGAAGAAGGAAAATCAATACCTCAATGGGGGATTTTTGTTTGAGATAATAGATAAAAATTAAAAGATAAAAGTGGTATTAAGGCCGAGACTCCGACATTTCATCACTTTTATCTTTTAGTTTTTATCCTTTATCTGATCTCAGGTGAGTCTTTGCTGAATAGCCTTAGTAACTGCTTCGCTACGGCTGGCAACATGGAGTTTTTTGTAAATATGCTTTACATGCGAACGTACAGTTTCATAACTGATAAATACCTTTTGGGCGATTACAGGATAGCTGTCGCCTTTTATCATTAATTGAAGTATCTCGTTTTCCCGTTGGCTTAGGTGGTAATCAGTATTGCCAGGAGAAACCAGGATAACATTTTTGTTGGAAAAGAAGCCTAGCATTTTCTTAGCAACACCCGCGCTAATAGGTGCGCCGCCATGGTATACATCACTGATGGCTTCAAGGTATTTGTGAGGGGGGTCAGTCTTTAAAATATAGCCGGAAGCACCTGCACAAAGTGCTGAAAATATTCTTTCATTGTCATTGAAGACTGTTTGTATAAGAATTTTAATTTGGGGAAATGATTCACAGATAAGTTTGGTTACATCTATCCCATTAAGCCCAGGCATCTCTATATCCATAAGCACCACGTCGGGTTCACTACGTTTAATATCTTCTTTCCAACGATTGCCGTCAGTAAAAGTACCACAACAGGCATAGCCGGGTGTACCATCAAGTATCGCCTGGAGTGCATCCCTTAAAAGCTTATTATCCTCGAATATAGCTACCCGAATGTCTTTCATGTATTAATAAAGTTCTACGATAGCGGCAACATAAACAATACCCCATCAGGTGAATTTTAGTGTCAGGGAAATACGGGTACCCTGCTGGGGCATAGATCTTAAAATATATTCTCCTCCTATCTCCCGTGCACGCAGTTTCATATTTGCAAGACCATTTCCTTTTTTTACATGCATACTGTCAAATCCTTTTCCGTTATCGCTGATCGAAATTTCTATTCTCCTGTTTTCATTTTCATTGATGGTTAATTCAAGTATACTTGCATCGCTGTACTTCACGGCATTATTAATGGCCTCCTTGCAGAACAGATAAATATTCCGTCGGGTATCAACGGGCAGGTTGATGTTTGCCAGCCGGGGTGAAACGGAAATTTTTACATTCATATCCTTGATCATCGCCATTTGTTCTGCATATTGTTCCAGTCGTTCGATAAGGTTATGCATGGAATCCTTTTCCGGGTTTACCAGCCAGACGATATCACCGAGTTTAGTCACCATCTCTCCCGCAGATTGCTGAATATTATTAAGTGATTTTTCTACCTCCTGCGTTTTGGCGGCTTTTATTTGTTCCCGCGTTAAATGACTGTACATGGCAATGCCGCTTAACGTGGACCCCACTTCATCATGCAGTTCGCGGCTGATACGCAGGCGCTCACGGAGAACCTCCTGCTGGTTCTGTAATTTCTTTTTCCTGACATAACGGTACAGAACATACCCGGTAAGCGCAAGAAGTATGGCGATACTGGTATAGACTATCTTTTTCTGCTGACTTTGCTTGGATGTCAACAGCTTTTGAAAAGCAGCTTCCCCAGCCATTAGATTTAATTGTGCTACTGACTTTTCATATTTCTGAACCTCATTTTCGAGCTGCAATGCCTTTTGAGACGCATCCAGTTTGTTGATTTCATTTTGTTGTGAAACAAGTTCCAGTTGTTGAGTTCTTTTATCGGCCTCCAGCTCCTGCTCTTTTAATTGCTGACTTCTCAATTGTAGTTCCAGTGAATTAGCCCTGGCGTCCTGCCTGAGGAGTTCAATCGCCTGTTCTTTTTTCTCCGTTTCATACCGGGTCGACACATCGATTATGGCCTTTTGTCTCTGTAAGGCCATTAATGAATCCTTGATAACGATATGCGCCCTGAAATAATAGAGGGCTGAATCGGCATTTCGTTTTTTCTCAAATGCACGTGACATCAACTCACAAGCGGCCATTTCAGTACTCGGGTTTTTTCCTTTTACTGCATACGCAATAACTTCCTGCATACGCGCAATAACACTATCAAAGTCACCGACCCCGAACTCCGCCAGAGCAAGTGTGTAGCCGGTATGCATAATATTCTCATCAAAACTCTTCGAACCAAATCGCCTATTGTATGCATAACGCAAATGAACCATCGCCTGCTGGTAATTTTTTTGCCGTAGTTGATATAGGCCTTTTAGTTCCTCAAGGTTTGACTTGCCAATTTCATCCTTAAAAAGATTGTTGAGGATCTCTATCTCCTTAAAAAGGGAATCGATACGCCCAAGGTCTCCTTTATTTATCAGGCATTGTGCAAATTCAACCTGGTAACCCCTGATAATTATTTTGGAGGCGCTTGGATTGTTCAATGCAAGTTCAAAATAGTGTGCTGCCTTGTCCATGTCTTCCATTGACTGGTACAAGCTTCCGAGTGCACCGCTGGCATTAAATATTAATGCCTTGTTTTTTAACTTCTCCCCCAGGGCAAGTGCATTCGTTAAATAAATTGCAGCGCTGTCGGTTACATCATGTGTTGTATAAAACCGGCCGGTTTCAAAATATGCACGTTGTACACCTGCACTGTCTCCTGCCTGTGTGTAGGACTGTATTGCCTGCCAGTAACATTTTTTACTGTTAACGGGATCGAGATAGATGAACGACATGGCTCGCTGGAGATATGCCATGCCGAGTAACTGGTAGCTTTTATGTTTTGAAAAAATCTGTAGTGCATCAATTATTACTTCAGCGGCTTCTTTTCGCTTATTACGCAAGTTGAGTGCCCTGGCTCGTGCAAGTCCGAATTTCCCGATACCAATTTCATAGTCACTTCCAATGCTGTGTTCCCTGGTTTTTTCTGCAAAGAATAAAGCTGAATCAATTTTTAACAGGTTTGCATACTGAAGAGAGATATCAAAACATATATCCGCTTGTGCCCTGGGAGCTGTAGCTCGCTCCAAAGCGCTTCTCATTTCCGAGATCGTATTTTGGGAATAAGATGTAAGGCATTGTAGTAAGAACAATGTCGCGAAAACTATCTCCTTATTAAATCCGGAGTGTCGCATATTAAAGGGACTGTTAAATGCAATGTAAATATAATATGAAAGACTTATCTCTTTCACAATCCCCCGTTCGTAAAAATACTAGCTAATAGCTATCTCCCCTTTCATATAGAACTTGCAGCTACCACCCATGATCACACGATTGTTCCTGAGTTCGCAAACCAGGCTACCACCCCTTTGCGAAAGTTGTTTGGCAAGCATTTTCATCTTCCCCAATTTATTGCTCCAGAATGGAATAAGTTGTGAGTGGGCCGAACCTGTAACGGGGTCTTCATCAATCCCGATATAGGGCGCAAAAAAACGTGACACAAAATCCACGTCCTTACCGGGTGCCGTAATCATTACATTGTCACGCATCGATTTCATCAATGTAAAATCAGGTTTACATTTTCTTACGGCATCTTCGTTCATAAGTTCCACTACATAATCCCTGTGTTTATATACACCCGCAATTTCCGGGTTGCCGAGAGACTTCAATATTTCCGGGGGGTATACATCCACACGTTCAGGTACCCAACTTGGGAAATCAAGGAAGATCGTATCATCTGAACGGCTTATAAACAACGGCCCGCTTTTAGAATTAAAAGTAATTGACGGCAACTCATAATTAAGATAATGATACAGCACGTGGGCTGATGCAAGCGTAGCATGTCCACAAAGGTCAATCTCCGAAGCGGGCGTAAACCAACGAATATCAAACTCACCTTTAGCTTTGGGCGACGGCACAAAAAAAGCGGTCTCTGCCAGGTTGTTTTCCATACCGATTTTTTGCATCAGGTCGTCACTTATCCATTCTGTCAAGGGCACAATGGCAGCCGGATTGCCAGTGAAGAGTTTCGTTGCAAAAGCATCAAGTTGATATATAGTTAATTTCATCTTTCTTTTTTATTAGAATAAAATTGAGGTAAAGAAATTTTGAACCGCACAGCTACAACGCGTATCACAAAAATGACGATGATACAAATGGTTTTCGCCACTTCATCGTTAAACTGCAATTCAAGCAGGATGAAATAAAGAATGCCACCGGCAATGCAGGCCAGGGCATAGATCTCTTTGCGAAATACCAATGGCACCTCATTGATCAATACATCACGGATAACCCCACCAAAGCACCCGGTTATCGTTCCCAGGGCAACACATACACCAGGAGTAAATCCTTTTTCCAAAGCCAGCTCAATCCCTACTAATGCAAATAAGCCCAATCCCAATGCATCAAATATAAATAATGTGGTAGTTAAGTGTTTGAGTAACCGGCTGAACAACATTGTGATGATGGCTGCCCCCAGGATCACCAGCATTGCCGTTTCGTTGCGCAACCAGGCTACCGGTAAATTTCCAATCATCAGGTCCCGTAGCGTACCGCCGCCAATAGCAGTTACAAATGAAAGTACCAATACACCAAAAGGATCGAGTCGCTTTTGCATAGCCAGGAATGCACCCGACACGGCAAAAGCAAATGTTCCAAGAATGTCGATGATGGAAAGGTAACTAGTGGGCATCAGTATGCAAATATAAGCCGCTGGCTACGCGCTTTGAACTGCCAACCAGGAAACGTGCAGGGGCCTTTGCCAGTGGCATCGGACCTCGTCGCTACCATTTACTTCTTTTTAAAAACAACCTTCGACTGGCTGAACTTATATGCCGCTTCCAGGAAAGCAACATAATTGGGCCAGCTTTCCTTTTTATCAAAATTCTTTTTGTAAAGTTTGGTAGTAGTTACCAGCAACTGGTCTCCTTCTACTTTGGCAGTAGAAATAAAAGCGCCGCTTTCATTGTCCACATTCATTGCCAGCTCCGTCAATCCTTCTGCTGTATAGCCTGCAGGAATTTTAATTGTAATGGAATTTTGGATAGTGCGGGCATAGGGCAACCATAAATCGGTTTTACGGCCGGCAAGCTCATTAGCATCCAGTTTAATTTGTCCACCGATAAGCTTACCGATATCCACCAGGTAGTTTTTACCAGCTTTGCTCACCAGTTTTTTCAATGTAAATTTTTCTTTGTACTGTAACCAGGCCGTGTCACCATAACGGCCATCGCGAATAAGTTCAAAACCTTCGTATTTATCTACATCGAGATTTTCCTTGATCATCTTTTCAAAGATTTCTGTTCTCTCTTTGTTGTGCTCGTCCTTGTCCGGATCTTCATACTTAATTGCATCGGAAGGTGCTGCAGCCGGCGCCGGCGTATCGTCTTTTTTCTTTTTGTCTTTTTCCACAGCTTTCGGTTCTGCGTAATACTTGGCAAAATCCACCGCGAGATAGCTGCGTTCCAGGTTAGCGGGCCCGATCAGTGAAGATTTATCATTGCCGAGATAAGAACTTGTTCTTTCCGTTTTCAAAATATCCATGCCTTCATTAAACTGGATCACGTATTCTTCCCTTTCCACATTATCATTCAGAGTAGAGGCAGGTATGGATGCACGGTAGTACCTGTCCACCTGGTCGTAGCCGATACTAAAACCTTCCGTTCCTTCCAAATAGGAATATGGCGTTCCAAATGCATCAAAGTTGTTGAAAGCTTCCAGGAAATAATATTTGTTCTTCACTTTTACCTTTAGCACAAAGTCCAGCTCTTCCATAAAAATTGCATCCCTCCAGTTGCCCAACTTGCGGGGAACATACACCTGTAATTCGGCAGGTATACCCTGTGCCGCCAGCGCCATTCGCAATGCAGTGGCAAAAGTGACGCTGTTGATACGGATTTCATCCTGGCGCTCTTCTTTTTTGGTTCCTTCCTTTTTTTCCTGTGCTACCACTTTCTTGTACAGTTTTTTTCCCGTCATATATTTTTCCAGGTCCGAGTGTACGGGCCCTTTGTAATACATTTCAAGAAAAACCTTGCGCAGGCAGTAATAGGTTTCTTTAATTATCTCATCATTGTTTTTCAGCGACAGTTCTTTTCTTTTTTTACCAATGTATTCCGTTGTATATCCGACCAGGCTATTTACCGTTGTAGTCTGGTACACGGCAGCTCCTGCAAAATACCGGTACATGGTAGCGGGGTCAATTCCCGCGCGATCCACAGTAGCCTCGCCCAGGCCTTTCGATTCAGGATCATTATCGGCAAGTAATACCACCCTGAACTTTACAGTTGGAGTACTACGAAATTCATAACTCCAGCGTTCTTCATTTGACTTTTCACGGTTTTTATCCATGAAATAATAGGACAGGTATGATTCCCTGTCACCATAAACAGACGCTTTATTATCGAACTTCAGCGTTGGCGCTCCATTGTAGTTACGATACTTCACCTTCATGCCATTGGCCATGGTGAACCTGTATTGCTGGTAGAGGGTAGGATAATTATTCGACAGCGAGAAAATAAAAGGAGTGAATTGAATTCCTTCCGTTTTCATGTCCCAGTCGTAAGAAGATCTTATGGTATAGTCAACAATATCTCCCACTTCCAGGTTGGGAATTGCAATCTTCATCGAACGAATGGCTAGTTTGTAAAAAATTGGCTTGTACATATCGGGTACATCGCTTTCTTCGGCAATTGCGGTTGACATATCAACAGCTTCTTCCTTGCCGGAAGATTTAATAATGCGATACTCTGCTTTACCATCCCGACCCATCGTCACAAAATAAAATGTTGAGAATTTTTCCAACGCATTTTTATCCTGGAGCTTTACTCTCTTGTGCACATATTCATTAATGCGAACGATCGCCACACCATTTTTCCCGGAATTGGGCCTGGTAAAAAGATATTCCGTTCGCTGCCCGATGATGACGGCACTTTCGTTTTTCCAGTTATCCGGCACGGTCGTAACATTGAATTCATCCTCGATCTTTGTACCAAGCGTAGGTGCCTGTGCAAACGACATGAAGGAACAAATAAGCAGGAAGATGCCTGGAAATATTTTTATCATACAACAGGAGTATTTTCAGAACAATTATTTAACCAGGACCACCTGGTCGTTATAAAATTTGTTGATGCTTTTTATAAAGGAATTCCATTCCGGAAACTCCTTTTTCTTCAGTACGGCCTTGCTTACAGTGATCGTCTTTGTATACAGGATGCTTTTCCCTTTGTTCACATAAGTGCCTTCGAAAGAATAGTCAGGAGTGGTTTTTTTCACTGCCTCCGGCAGGTAGTCCACCTTGTAGCCTGCAGGTATGCTTAATTCAGTGTGAGTGATAAAATGATACTTATGATCAAATTCATAATCGTTGAGCCGTTCGTCATCAAATTCAAGTGAAGAAAAATCCTTGTCCCAATCCATCACTACGTATAGTTCATTGCCAGCCGTCGTAACCTGGTTGTTTACTTTAAAATCGTAACTCACCTGTAGCAGCTTTTGCCGGTCGTTGAAGTCAGGTTCCCTGATATTATTAACAAGCACGTTGTTGTCGCCTTTTCTCAAAAAAGCGGATAATGCATCTTTTTTATCTTCTGAGCGTATAGACGCGTAGGCACTTTGGATTGAAATTTTAGCTTCGCCATTATATTCTACCATGCTTTTGCCTGCGAGCGTATTGCCATCGATGGAAATGGTGGTCGTGCGCTTTACCTTATTACGTTCGGCGGGAAATACGGGCACTTTATCTATGATATAATTAGCTCCGTCCTCTATCAGCACCTGTTTGCCCTGTATGCGTTGTGCATAGTCGTTCAGCGCTATGAATTCTTCAGTGCCGTCGAGGAAATAACGTTTACCACCTATGATTACCGTACATATCATATGATTGTCCACGCACAGCGATGGTAGTGAGTAGTCGTATGGAAGGTCGGAAGTACCGATCCAGGTGAGCCTTGCATCGAGACCAGCCAGTTTCAGCATTTCTTTCATCAGGTTTGCCTTTCCTTTGCAATCCCCGTATTTTTTATTCAGCACGTTTTGTGCGGCGTCGGGTTTAAAGCCCATGATACCATCTTCAAAAGCGATATACCGGATATTATCCTGCACCCAGTAGAAGATCGCTTCCGTTTTTTCAATATCTGTTTTCTTTCCATTGATGATCGATGCCACTTTATCCTTCAATAGTGCTGGCTGATTGCCGATGCTGTCGCATAATGAATGATACCATGCGTACAGATCTTTTACACTTTCAAAAAGCGGTTTGCGTTGCCCGTTTTCAGTATATGCCTTTGTAACACATACAACGTGCGGATAACTAAGTGCGTGGTTGGGTGAACTGGGTTCTCTTTTATAAGCGGGCACGTTCCTCACACGGAATGTAATTTTTGTAATGTCATTTTCTTTCACTGATGTTTTTTCAACCAGGGCACCGGCGAAATTAAACTCTCGCAGATCTACCTCCAGCCACGAGGGCACCTGGAACTCTACGAGTTTTTCGATTACGGGAAGACTATTGCTCATATAAAATGAGGTGAGGTATTTTATATCCTTATAGTTTTCCTGGTAAGAATAGGAAAAGCTTTTTCCCTTTTCCTCCATCGGGAAACGAACAATGCACAACCGGGCATCACTATGAAAAATATCGTCATCGTTGTATGGGCCGCATTGTTTTTGAACGACAACTTCTTTTCCTTTGGAATTGATAGCCTTTATATTATCGATCGATATTTCCTGGTTATAAAATAATCCATCCTCATACTTTATAAAATCCTTTACCGGTACAAGGGTAACCTGGGTAGCAACACTTGCTTTTACTTTTCCTTCTCCAGGACGGGGTGATGTATTCAATGAAAAGCTGATCACTTCCTTATGCAGGTAGGCAATGGTTTCTGATTTCGGAAACTGCGTCTTAAGGCTGCTAACCTTGTCTGAATAATCGGCCTGTGCTAAAACATTATAGGGAATGGTGCAGAATAACAGCACCAAAATCCGGAGGGAAAAAAACAATACATTGGGGTGGTTCATAAGAACATGTTTTGGTTGCCGGGAATACGAGTTGCCATTGCTATATAAAGCAACTCAAAATACCAAAAAAACTACCGCAATTATTACTTCTGTGAATAAAAGTGCTGAGTGACTATTCCGCCATCATGGCTTTAATTACTGCCTCTATCTCTTCAGCATTAGGTTTACTGAAATAATCACCATCACTACCATAAGCCGGGCGATGCGCTTTTGCAGTTATCGTACGCGGTGCTACATCCAGGAATTTATAACCACCCTGTTCTTCCATTACTGCGTTGAACATATATGCAGCAGCTCCGCCGGGAACATCTTCATCTGCGAAAAGAATCCGGTTGGTTTTCTTGAGAGAAGCAAGGATTGCCTGGTGAATATCAAAAGGCAGAAGTGTTTGCACGTCGATCACTTCACAACTTATTCCAAGCTTTTCAAGCATGGAAGCTGCTTCCATTACAATGCGCAGTGTGGATCCATAAGTTACTACCGTAATATCTGTGCCTTCCTTTACTATCTCGGGAATGCCAAGCGGCACATTGAAATTGAGAAGATTTGCTGGAAGTTTTTCTTTCAGGCGGTAGCCATTTAGGCATTCAACTACAATGGCAGGATCATTTCCCTGCAATAAAGTATTGTACATGCCCACCGCCTGCGTCATATTCCGGGGCACACATACATACATGCCACGCAAAGAATTTATGACCATTCCCATAGGTGAGCCGCTATGCCATATGCCTTCGAGGCGGTGGCCCCGTGTTCGAACAATCAGTGGACAGGATTGCTGACCTGCTGTGCGGTAATGCAGCGTGGCCACATCATCGCTTAGTGGTTGAAGTCCGTACAAGAGGTAGTCCAGGTACTGAATTTCAGCAATTGGTCTTAAGCCACGCATGGCCAGGCCGATACCCTGGCCCATAATAGTTAATTCGCGAATACCGGTGTCGAAAATTCGTTGCTCCCCATGCTTATGTTGAAGGCCACTAAAGCCCTGGTTTACGTCGCCAATATAACCGAGGTCCTCACCAAAGGCAAGTACTTTTGGATTACTTGCAAATAGCTGGTCAAAATATTTATTCAATACTTCGTAGCCGTTTACCAATGGCGCGTCTGTATCATAAACGGGCTTTACCGCCGCTACATGTAGTGCACTCCCCTGTCCCTCGTTGTAGAGATGAGAGCTGTAACGTTGCCTGCTATCTTCTACAAGGTCCTTGTAATAATCTTTTGGCCAGAATGCTGCTTCATTGTTTCCTGCCAGGTCGATTGCGGCGTTGAGTGTTTTCAACACATCACGACGAAGTGGTTCGCGGCTGGCGGATAAACTAGTGGAAAGCTTCCGTAATGCAGGGGCCTGATCGGGTAAATTGTTTGCAAGGTTATTAATATGGTCAACGGTTTTTACAACCTGTTCTTTTATCGGCGCGAGGTATTTTTCCCAGGCGTCGAGGCGGCTTTTTCTTACATGATCTTTGGCTGCCGATTCCAGGTCATCCAACTCATCTTCGGATGCCAGTACATTATTCATAATCCATTCACGCATTTTTTTAATACCATCCCACTCTCTCTCCCATTCCAGTCGTTCGGTACTTTTATATCTTTCATGACTGCCAGAAGTAGAATGACCCTGTGGCTGCGTGATTTCTTCTACATGAAATAATACGGGGGTATGGGTTTGGCGAGCCAACCGAATACCTTCCTCAAAGGCTTCGCACATGCCGGCATAGTCCCATCCTTTTACCTTATAAATATTGATGCCGTTACTATCATCAATTTTCTGAAAACCGCTTAATGCATCTGAAATGGATCCTTTTACTGTCTGGAACTTTTTTGGTACGGAAATACCATAACCATCGTCCCAAACAAATACAGCCAGCGGCACCTGCAATACACCGGCAGCATTCATTGTTTCCCAAAAGTGACCCTCACTGGTGGAGGCATCGCCGATGGTAGTAAAACAAACCTCGTTGCCTTTATTCGAAAGGTTTTTAAATCCCTGTAATTCTTCAATATTTCTAAATGCTTTGGAAGCGAATGCCAATCCGAGTCCGCGTGGCATCTGGCCAGCCGTTGGTGCTATGTCGCTGGATATGTTTTTGCGATTGGCAAGATCGAGCCATTCACCATTCTTGTTTACGGTAGGAGTGGCAAAATGGCAATTCATCTGGCGCCCCCCACTGAAGGGCTCTCTTTCGATAGTTGGATCAGCATATAATTGCGCAAAAATCTGTTCGGCAGTAGCTAGTCCGGCAGCCAATGCAAAGGTCTGATCGCGGTAATATCCGCTGCGGAAATCCCCTGGCAGGAAAAACTTCGCCATTGCCACCTGGGCCACCTCCTTACCGTCGCCAAAAATGCCGAATTTAGCTTTGCCGGTGAGTACTTCTTTTCTACCTAAAAGACTGGTTTCCCGGCTTATGCAAGCTATCCGGTAATCGTTGAGCACTTCCGTGCGGAAACGGTCAAACGAAAGTTTTTCATCGGCTTGCATCGCTGTTTGCGTTGGTTTTTCCATGCGGCAAAGATAAAAGAATCACCTACACTCGTTAGGTGAAAAAATTGTTTCCCGGGGCTGCAACCTATCTATGAGATGTGGCATCTTTCGCTTAAATTTGAAGCTTTTAAAACCTTCTTTTATGAAGAGAATCATCCTGGCCCTTTTTGCCGCTGGCGCTTTCACTTTCAGCTATGCCCAGAGCGGACATTCAGAACATGATGGCCACAATCACGGAGCTACTCCCACTGCCACCAAATCAGATGACGTACTGAAATTACAGGAAATTGAATTTGATTTCAACAAAATTCCTCAGGGTAAGCCTGTTTATCACGATTTCATAATAGTGAATACCGGAACTACTCCCCTGAAACTGGACAATGTTTCAGCAAGTTGCGGGTGCACCACTCCTGAATGGAGCCGCGAGCCAATTGCACCAGGCGCGTCTGCAAAAATCAAAGTGGGCTATAATGCATCAGCCGAAGGAGTATTTGATAAGTCAATTACTATTACCTACAATACTAACCAGACAAAACAATTGAAAATAAAAGGCACGGTATGGAAAGCGCCCGATGGCTCTGCTCCCACCAATGCATCGATTGATCTATTAAAAAAACAAAACCTTTAAATTAATACTACCATGAAGAAGATCGTTTTATTAGCTACTGCTTTTATGTTTAGCCTTGCTGTGATGGCGCAGGCAAAAGCCGATGATGTTATAAAATTGAATGTTGAAAAACATGATTTTGGCAAATTGAAACAAGGCGTACCTGTTAGCTATAGTTTTGAAATAAAAAATATCAGTGACAAACCTGTAGTAGTTGAAAATTCATGGGCAAGTTGCGGTTGCACCATGCCTGAAAAGATTGTTGAACCTATTGCTCCTGGTGCTACAACAAAACTGAAAGTACAATACAATGCTGCTGCTGCAAGTACATTTACCAAAGATGTATTTATCAAAATAGCTGGCGTTGAACAACCCAAAACGGTGGTTATTACCGGTGAAGTTTTGACGGTAGAAGCATACGATGCCTGGGTAAAATCAAAAGGAAATTAAGAATCTTACCGATCAATAGCTTTTAACCTTTGACAAGAGAGCCTTCCTTCAGGAAGGCTTTTTTATTTATAGCTATCGGACAGAACTTGTATTTAATACACGATTAATGTGTAGAGAAAAAATCCCCGATTTTTCCAGGCCGCAACTTATTTCTGTAGAAAAAAATTCAAGCCGCGCGGAATGACCGTGCAGTATTTGACGCAAATTAAGTTACTATTAAACTTCTCCACAGGCCAGAAGGTAAATCGCTGGCTACTAAATGCGACTGGGTTATTAACATTTTTTCCGGCATGGATTTTTATAATGAAAAGCAAATTGATTGCCATGCCGAGTCACACCCCAGCGAACCAGGATTTCGTAAAAGAAAACGCGACGCCTATGAATACCGTATTAAAAAATTCATACGATAGCGCTAAAAAACATATACAGGGCAGTGTAAATGTGATACAGGGAGGAATAACTGTAATTAAAGACGAGTTTATCGGAATTTATGACAGGGCTGCCACGATGGTAAACAAAATGGCTTTACCTGTCAACAACTTTATAAAGGACCTCACCCAGATTGACGCTGAATTTCAGGCGGAAACTGCAGCCAAGTCCTTTACACCATCTACCAGCGGCTGTACGCTGATCCCGTTGGAGGAAGCCCTCAAGGGCAGGATGGAAGAAAATTACTGATCAGCAGATCCTTTCATAACAGTGAACTGCAGAGGCGGAGAGACGAAGCTTAGTGCGGCTGCGTTTCCCCGCCTCTGCAGTTTTGTTATACAAGCTTTTGCTCAAGGCACTATGGCAGTATGGAATTATTACCTTTGCCGCATGCTTACAATTTCACAACGCGGACAGGAAATGCCCGCTTCCCCAATACGCAAGCTGGTACCATATGCCGAAGCGGCAAAGAAAAAAGGAATTAAAGTTTATCATCTTAATATCGGGCAACCCGACATTGAAACGCCACCACCCATCCTCGATGCAGTGCGCCACGCCGATCTTAAAGTATTGGAGTACAGTCATAGCGCGGGAAATGAAACATATCGTCGGAAATTAGTCTCCTACTATCAACATGTTGGAATTGATGTGAGCTACGACCAGATATTGGTAACTACCGGCGGCAGCGAAGCAATCATGTTTGGTTTTTTTACCTGTCTCAACCCCGGCGATGAAGTGATAATACCGGAACCGTTTTATGCCAACTATAACGGGTTTGCCTGTGCAGCAGGTGTAAAAGTGGTACCCATTACTTCCAGTATTGAAACAGGATTTGCTCTTCCCCCGATCGAAGATTTTGAGAAAGTAATTACACCTAAAACGAAAGCAATCATCATTTGCAGCCCTAATAACCCTACCGGCTACCTGTACAGCAAAGATGAAATGAATGCTTTGCAAAAAATTTGTCTGCGTCACAACCTATACCTCTTCAGTGATGAGGCATATCGTGAATTTTGTTATGATGGCGAATATGTGAGCGCAATGCATTTGAAAGGTATGGATGAACATGTGGTGTTGATGGATACAATCAGTAAAAGGTATAGTGCCTGCGGAGCCAGGATCGGTGCGCTGGTAACAAAAAATAAAGCTGTATATGATGCAGCAATGAAGTTTGCCCAGGCCAGGCTTAGTCCGCCGGGACTGGCACAAATACTGGGTGAAGCAGCCATTGATCTGCCGGCCAGTTATTTTGATGCTCCGAAAGCGGAGTACATGGCCCGGAGAGATCTATTGGTAAAAAGATTAAATGCAATGCCCGGTGTATTTTGTCCAAATCCCGGGGGTGCATTTTATGCAATGGCACGCCTGCCCATCGATGATAGCGATAAGTTTTGCCAGTGGTTACTCGAAAGTTTTTCGCATAACAACCAAACCATTATGCTGGCCCCTGCTACAGGTTTTTATGGTACGGCGGGACTGGGGAAAAATGAAGTGCGACTGGCGTATGTACTTAACCTTAATGCATTGAATGCCGCGATGGATTGCCTTCAAAAAGCATTGGAACTCTACCCCGGAAAGCTGTCTGCGAAAAAGGCGGCCCAGACGATCGCCTGAAAGCAATGTCCCTAAAGACCGGGGATAAAAATAAAACTTAGTTCGCTCCAAGCCTCCCATTCACCAGCCCGGCTTCGAATGGCGTGCAATAAGACATTGCTCCCAGCTCGAGGCTCGAAACTCGCAGCCCGCACCCTAATGCCCAACAAAAAATAGCCATATATTTAGGTATCGCTTTACCAAAACTTAATATATGAGAAGAGCATTACTTCTTTTATGCTGCATCAGCACATTAATGACGGCGTGGGCGCAGGATGATGTAACGGGTAAGATAACAGATAAAGATGGCCTGCCCCTGGCTGGTGTTTCCATCCGAAACAAAACTACAAAGCGTGGCGTGATCACATCCATCGACGGTACATTCCGGATAATGGCCTCGTCCAACGACTACCTGGAAATAACCATGGTAGGCTTTCTTCCGCAAACCGTTAAAGTAACATCGGGTGAAATAAATATTGCCTTATCGCCTAATACCACCGAGTTGACGCAGGTAGTAATGGTCGGCACCCGCACTGCAGGCCGGATAAAAACCGAAACGCCGGTACCGGTAGATGTCGTGAATGTGGCGCAGGCAACATTGCCCACCGCAAGGATGGATCTTACTTCTATCTTGAATGTGGCGGCTCCCTCTTTCAATTATAATAAACAATCTGGTAGTGATGGCGCAGATCATATCGACCTGGCAACTTTGAGAGGCCTTGGTCCTGACCAGACGCTGGTTTTGTTGAATGGAAAACGCAGGCATCAAACAGCATTTGTTGCAGTATTTGGAACAAGAGGACGCGGCAATTCCGGCACCGACCTTAATGCAATACCCACAGGAGCTATCGACAGGGTAGAGATATTAAGGGATGGCGCTTCCGCACAATATGGTTCCGATGCGATTGCGGGTGTAATTAACCTGGTACTGAAAAAAAACGTAAATAAAGTAACAGGTAATATCGGATGGGCGGGCTATCATGACCCAAAATTCAACACTGCTTTTGCTGATGACCTGGAAACGCAATATTTAAGCAACGGTAAAATCGATGGCAATTCTTTTTCGGGTAATGTAAACTTCGGCCTACCCGTTGGTAAAAGTGGAGGGTTTATAAATTTTACATTGGAAGGGTTGACTACGGGCAAAACTTTCAGGCAGGCGCTCGATACGTCGAACTATTACACAAATGACGACGCGATGTTTATCGATATTTATCGCCGTGCTCATGGCGACGCCTCATTGGACCTGGTAGGAGGTTTTGTAAATGCAGAGTTCCCAATGAAAAACAACATGTCCTTCTACACCTTTGGAGGTGTAAATCATAAATCTTCCGATGCCTATGCTTTTACGCGTAATTTTTCAGCGCGCCCCGACCGTTTTCCGACTGATATTAATGGCGATGTTATAATGGTTCCCGATATTATGCGCGAAACGAATGATGGCGAAATATTTTACAACCCGCATATACAAACGAAGATCAATGACTATGCTGCTACGGCAGGATTAAAAGGCAGGACAAAGAATGATTGGAGCTGGGACCTGAGCAATACACTTGGTAAAAATAATTTCCATTTTTATGGTGATAAAACATTTAATGCCTCACTCGGCGCTAATCAAACCCATTTTGATGATGGCGGATTTTCATTCTTACAGAATACTGCCAACCTGAATATCAGCAAAGAAATAAGTACAGATTTAAATCTTGCATTTGGAGTGGAGTACCGGCATGAAAACTATAAAATATTCGCAGGAGAGGAAGCTTCTTATAAAAATTATAATGCGGACAAAGCAACCGGGTCGCAGGGTTTTCCCGGTTATCAGCCCGGGGATGAAGTAGATGCAAAGCGAAATGTATTGGGTGCATATGTGGATGCGGAATATGATGTAAATGGCAATTGGCTGCTCAACGGTGCCTTCCGCTTTGAAAATTATAGTGATTTTGGCTCTACTGGCAATTTTAAAATCGCTACGCGCATCAAAGCTTCTCCACAGTTTAATATTCGTGGATCGTTCAGCACGGGTTTTAGGGCTCCGTCGCTGCAACAAATAAATTTCAGTTCCACATTCACTACGGTGCAGGCCAGTACGATTGCTGAAGTAAAGATCGCTCCCAATTATAGTGAGCTGGCAAAGGCTGCGGGAATTCCAAAGCTCACACAGGAAAAAAGCATCAACGGCAGTCTTGGTTTTGCATGGCAGGCTGCAAAAGGGTTGAATATTACAGTTGATGGATACTATGTGCGTATCAAAGACCGGGTAGTTATCAGTGGTCAATTTGACGGCAGCGATCCTGACCTCGATCCTGATCTTCGCGCGCAAATGGCAGCGTTGAATGTAAGTCTCGCGCAGTTTTTTGCCAACGCAGTAACCACTACCAACAGCGGGGTGGATATCGTAATCGATTACAACAAGCGAGTAAATAATAACCGGTACAAGGTGGTATTCGCAGGAAATATTCAGTCCATGCAGATCGATGATATTAATGTTCCTGCCAAGCTTTCGGGATCTGAGTTTCTCAGGCAGACTTTCCTTAGCGACCGCGAACAAAAGTTCATCCTTGCTTCTGCACCCAGGACAAAGTTTTCATTGAATTTTGAATATGGGCAGGAAAAACTCACGTTGGGTACCCGCCTCACCTATTTTGGCAAAGTAGTATTGTTGGGATATGGTGAAGATGGACTAGGTATTGCTCCCACCGTACCGCTCGACAATGGAAGCGGTTCAGTTCCTGATCAATATAATTACCGGGGAAAACTGGTGACTGATCTTTACGCCAGTTATCCATTGAATAAAAAGCTAACCTTGTTTGGCGGTGTTGACAACATATTTAATACTCATCCAGATTTTGGTGTTGTAAGTGGCGCTAAAGACTGGGCTTACAACAACGAGACTGGAGGTGCCTGGGATGCTGTGCAGATGGGAGTTAATGGGAGGAGATATTTTTTGAGAGTGGGATTCAGTTTTTGAAAGATAAAAGTTAAAAGATAAAAGATAAAAGTTGTATCAGTCGGAGACACTGAACTGGTACAACTTTTATCTTTTAGTTTTTATCTTTTATCTCCTTAGTAACTTCTGTATGATGGTGATTGGTACCATCGAAAAGGGAATTGGAGCGGGTGGTTCATTTATATATTCATTCAATTTAAGTTGCCACCAGCCAACATTTTTCCACTTGCCCAACTTATAACCAACATTTTCGTACGTAGCAAAATAGGTAAAGCCTATTTTTTCATGAAATGCCACACTTCTGTCGTTGGGCAGATTGATAACAGCATATACATTATTGTATCCCTGGTATTGCAGGAATGCAAACAGGGTGGTATATAATTCAGAGGCGACGCCACTTCGCAAATGTTCATCGTGGATATATACAGAGCATTCGACGCTCCACTGGTACGCGGTGCGTTCGCGGTACCGCGATGCATAGGCATAGCCGGCAATTTTCCCGTCAAGTTCACATACAAGCCAGGGCCAGTTTTGGAGGTATGAATTTATCCGCTCGGCGAAATCCTTTTCACCTGGTACTTCTGTTTCGAAGGTCAGGGATGTGTCGCGAATGTACGGGGCATATATTTCGAGAATCCCCTTTGAGTCTGATGGTGCAGCCACCCTAATCATTAATAGAATATTTCGGTTAAAAATAATGAATTAAGGAAGGATGGACTTTTCTTTACTCACCACGAATCCTTCGAAAGAGTGCACGCAATGTTTTCCTGTTCCATTTTGCAAAACGACCGCGCTGTACTACTAATTCATTATTGTCGTGACCCAGGTAAAAATGAAATGCAAATCTTTCCTTTGGATTGTACCAACCAGTTACCTGCCCGAAGCGCAGATCGTTGAACACAAGTGTATCGTGCCACTGTTCCACGGTATAGTATCCCTGTGAAAAGCGTTTTAAAAGACGAATGTCCTCGGCATCAGCAGGCACAGTAACATTTGCGGGATAACGCGGAAAGAAACTCATCCGCTTTGGCTCGCTACCATCGAATACGGACCGGTACCCCACATAATAACCACTGTCTGTTTCTGCAGCAACGAACCAAAGCCAGTTGTTGAGTGGTGCAGGTGTAGTCATGTACCGGTTATAAGCGATCCCCTTTTTTTTCAAAACCTTTTCAATCGCATTATCCACAATTACCTTGTTGACGATGCAATAACAGAGGTAAACTGTGCTCATGATAATCCCAAACTTCCACCAGAATTTTCGATGTGGAGAACTGGCTCGCAAAATAACCAGCATAGCAAATGCAACACCGTGCCATATGGAAAAGAATGGGTCAGCAACAAAAATAGCCTGGAAAGACAGCCTGTAGTGGCTAAACGGTTCGAACCAGCCTACGCCATAATTATTAAAAGCATCCAGGAAAATATGTACGAAGAGCTGGATGCCCCAAAAGCTCACCCACTGCCAATACGGAACATCACGTGCACGACGCAATTTCCATGACAGCCAGCCGAGAAAAAGCATCGCCAGTAAACAAAATAGTATGGAATGGGTAAATCCCCGGTGGGCCAGCAAGCTTTGTGGCATCTTTGTCCACAATACAGATAGAAAATCAATATCCGGAACAGATTGAGCAATTGCGCCGAGGAACATTGCTTTGCTGCCCAGTTTCTTTGCCAAAACAGCTTCGCCAATGCAGGCGCCTAGTGCTATATGAGTAACCGTATCCATTTTTCGAGAAACTGGGGCACAGTATGTTAGCGTACCCGGTGCATTTTGATTTCAAAATCTTGACCAGAACCGTTATTTTTGCCGCCCCATTTAGAATTTATGCCGGGGTAGCTCAGCTGGTTAGAGCATCGGATTCATAACCCGAAGGTCGGCAGTTCAAGTCTGCTCTCCGGTACATAAAAACCCTGCTTAGTCAGGGTTTTTTCATTTCACCACTTTCAAGATAAGAAAAGGATTCATATCCGCCGGCTGGCGGACGGCAGTTAAAGTCTGCTCTCCGGTACTAAAGTCTCACCATGGTGAGGTTTTTTTTATTCCGAAAGGTGAGAGTTAGTACGCCCACAGAGGGCCACAGGGAAGCACAGAGTTTCACAGAGATTCATAATGCTCGTAGCGGAACTTTGTATACGTCTTGATCCCAAAGCCCACTTGATGTAGAATAAGACAACAATCCGAACAGAATAGAACAAAAATCTCTGTGAGACTCTGTGCTTCCCTGTGGCCCTCTGTGGCCGTACTAACTCCAAACCCCTCCCTCCCTCTAACCTCTCGCGCGGTAATTCATCATTTCTCGCTTCTATTGTTGATAATTTTCCTCGCCCAGGGCACGATTGAGCGCGTTTCTCCGTTTAAAAATCTCCGGCATATTATTTTCTGTATAATTTGAAACCACCACCCATTAAACCCCTATAGAAAATTCAAACTTTAATAATCGGGACGGTTTCAATACATCCTCCGGGCACCTGCCCGGAGGTTTTTTTTATATAAGACAGAATCAATTAGGCCATATATGACACAATCGTTTAGGCCATATAAGCCACACTTTTTTAGGCCACTACTGGTAGCATAAATTATGGCTCCTGTAAAAAATAGAAGTTATTTACCTGAGGTATAAAGAGGATAGCTACTGATAAGCCGGAAAGTGGTGAAGCTAAAGATAGGAGCAACCATATCACGAGCCTGAACAGATCCCTGTGCAGATTTGCGGGGAGACTCTGTTTTTTCGTGTACCGGAGTAAAAGTCTGCTTCTTTGCTTTGTGACTTTTACTGCTTTGATTAATGATTAGGGAGTATACGGCTATTAAAAGTAAAATCTGTTTCATCGTTGGTAACGCCAATTGCAGCGAGAATACCCTTAAAAGATTGTGCCAAGTATAAAATTTGTAAGATCTAAATAAGGCATGGCATATTTTTATATCATTACCTGCAGGTAAACTTTTTAATATGACAAAGATCAGGGGCCTTGCAATATTGAATGTCATCAGTTTTTTAATTCATTTGCTTGTCGTTTACCTAACACAATTTAAAATCATCAATACAAAAGATGTTGGAGAAATATCCGATCAGTACCCTTCACTCTTTACTCCAGCCGGATTTACATTCGCCATTTGGGGAATAATTTACACATGGCTCAGTATTTTTTGCATCTATCATGTTGTGATGGCGTTCAAACGCAATAAAGAAAATGGTGCTAACAGGGATACTCACCGTATCGGATATCTTTTTATTATAAATAATCTTGCAACAGCCGCCTGGTTAATTGCATGGACCAGGGAACAACTGGCACTGTCGGTAATACTGATTTTTTTACAATTATTTTCCCTCGCCATTATTCACCGCAGGTTGCATATTCATAGTCGCTACCGAAATCCGGGGGCCAAAACGGCAACAGAACTTCCACTGAGTGTGTATTTTGGATGGATAAGCCTTGCTACAATTGCCAATGTAAGCAGTTGGCTCGTTTCCGTGAGATGGGACGGTTTTGGCATAAGCGCAATTACGTGGACCATAATAATGGTAGTCGTAGCAGCAATCATTGGAATTGCAATGATCCTTATACGTCGCAATATCGCTTATGGCATCGTACTCATGTGGGGTTTGTATGGCATCATATCAAGACTGGACACATTGGATAATGGTACTTATATGCGCATTACAGGTGTTGCCTGGGGTGCCATCATTGCGTTGGCAATTTGCGCGGTGATTCAAATTGCACGCGGCATAAGCTTCCATAAACCCATAAAGGGAGTTTCCCGAAAACAGGTATAAAAAAAAAAGCAACTTCAGTGAAGTTGCCTTTTGCGTTTATTCGACTATCGATCAGTCCTGAAAATTCTTTATTTTATTATACAGCGTTTTCCGGTCAATATTCAATAGCTCTGCAGCTTTCTTTTTATTGAAATTCACTTTTTGCAACACGTTCATTATTGTTTCATACTCTGCACGTGTAGCTGCGTTTTTAAGGTCGAGAGCCTGGCTTTTGTTTTCAGTATGTGCAGGTGAAGTTGAGGATACTGAAGGTGCAGCCGGCGCAAACGAAGAGTCTGTTGTGATTTCCCATGGCAGGCAGGAGACATTGATCTTCTCACCAGGTGCGGTAAGTAGTACTGCCCGGCGCACAACGTTTCTAAATTCCCGCAGATTACCCGGCCAGGCGTAATCCATAAATTTTTGTAACACTTCATCATCAAAACCCGCTACATCCTTACCCAGCTCGGCATTGGTTTTCGCTAAAAAGAAATCGGCAAAAGGAAGTATATCTTCCCGGCGACTCCTGAGTGGCGGTAAATTGATAGAAAATTCATTGAACCTGTGGTAAAGATCCTCCCTGAATTTCCCCCGGCGATATCCGTCCTGCAGGCTTTCATTAGATGCCACGATGATCCGTACATCCACATTCATTTCTTTGTTGCCACCCACTCTCTTGAATTTGCGTTCCTGGATCACGCGCAGCAGTGTCGCCTGTACTTCGAGTGACAGGTTACCAACTTCATCCAGGAACAGCGTTCCACCATCAGCCAGTTCAAAATGCCCTTCTTTGTCCTGTAAAGCTCCTGTAAAAGCGCCTTTTACGTGGCCAAACAGTTCGCTACCGGCAAGTTCTTTGGAAAGCGTTCCGCAATCCATGGCAACAAACGGTTTGTTGCGACGGTCGCTTAAATCATGTATTGTGCGGGCTATTACTTCCTTTCCTGTTCCACTTTCGCCGTACAGGATGATGCTGTAATTAGTGCTGGCGACTATATCGATTTGATTGTAAAGGGCCCGGGTAGTGGCGGACTTACCCACCATGAATTGGTCGTTGTGATATTTGCTTTCGCCCGATTCCTTTTTACTGGCGGCCGGGCTAATTGTTTCGCGCGATGTAGATGTTTCGGGCTGCTGGAAAGCTTTGTTGAGTATACTCAGTACTTCGTCCGGAATCAGAGGCTTGGTGATGTAATCAAAAGCACCCAGCTTGATAAGTTCAACAGCCGTTTTAATGTCGGAATAACCGGTAATAATCAAGACAATTACAGAAGGATCCGCCTTTTTTAATTCGGTAAGTACATGTTTGCCTTCCATATCTCCCAGGCGGTAGTCGCAGATTACTGCGTCAAATTTTTTCTCGGAAAAGCGGGTAATTCCTTTATTGCCAGTGTACGCGGCTTCGGTTTCATACCCATTTTTTGTTAGTAGCTTGCCCAATAAGAGGCAAAGGTCCATATCATCATCGATGATGAGCACTCTCTTATTCATAATCAGGATTTTGATCTATTAAGTTAGACAATATTTTGTGGTCCGCACTTCCTCCTGTACGTAAATCGTGCCGGATTATCAGGTTGTCGCAGTTCTACTAAGGCGTAACAATAAAATTGATTGGGATTGCAATGACCAATGTTTGGACAATAAAAGCGTGTGCATACACGTGGTAAAACATCAATTAATGAAGTATTTTAAAACGGTGAATTGAATTATCTGTTACAGCCGTTTATGCATGTTTTATAAAAATGAAATATGCATATATCCTTCGCCTGTAGCTGCGCTGATGCTTGTAAATGAGAGGGTAAGCATGATGCTTACATTAATTGCCGGTCAAGGATTCTGTGGGGTAAAATCTATATCGTTTGGAACGTTCAAATCGAGCCATAATGAGGACAGGTAGTTCCGATAAAGACCCTTTAAAACGGGTAAAATAATGATGTAAATAAATTCTTTAACTACAAAAATGTGGGGAATTACGCCTTAAAAAAGCATCCGTGAAAACCCGGAGGGCTGGGGAATTTTTTCCCCATGTTTTATATATTTGGAAGGATAAGTGATTAATTGATAATGGTTAATCCCTTTCTTACGGCTACACGGGGATTCGGACCGGGTATCACCAACTCCACTAATCTGCCTTACTGGTTTTGAGATCGCTGCAGGTAATAATACCCTGGAGGTAAAAAACCAAACCAATCATCAGGAGGGTATGAACTACAGTTCCCGCACCAAGTGCGAAAAATGCGAGAAACCAAATGAGCGCTAACACCAGGGCTACGATATAACAGGCTTTTTTCATGGCTATTTTTTTCATCGGTACTTGGAAATAATTATGCCAACTGATCAGGAAGCTAAGTCTATTTCTTCCGGATTGTATTGCATAGCGTTATAAATATATTTTTCACTTAACCAACACACACTTCCTTTCGATTTGCGGGTAAACCAGCAGGCTTTTAATACTTCCATAGATATAATAGTTGCTGTTTCCCGCACCACTTCTTCTTTCACTTTACATGAGATGTGGATATAGTCATCTTTATATTTCTGGATCAGGTTTACATTTTTAGACAATAGGCTCACCTTGCAACTATCATTAGCTACAATACAATTAAGCGAACTTTCACTTGTACCAGCCCTGGTTTGCAACAGCAGGTTCTTATCATCTTCAGTGTGGCAACGTAGTAATCCAATCTGTACGGTTTCTACCTTGCGGAGGATTTTTTGCAGTGTCTTGTTCATTATTAATGTGTTTGATGGAGTTTAGCGAAAACTGATTTTTCCTGCCTGGGCACGGCTACGTTTTTAAGTAACCATTTGTAACTGTTTTCCAGGATTGCTTCGATCTTTCCCTTTTCTTTAGGTTCGGCCGATGTATATTCAATGTTGGTCATGGCCATCTTAATAAGAATGGGTTTATCCTTACCGGCCGCTGAACTATTATGATTATACTCATTGTTCATAATAGTAGCCTTACCGCTTACTTCAACCCGAAAGAATTTTCCTTTCTTATAAAACTGAAGCCTCGCAGGAAACACGCATTCGCATTCTTCCACACGATAAGCAGGCGGAGTGCAGAGAAACCAAATATTTCCTTCATTGTCGACCTTCAACACAGTAATGATACTATTAGGTATTTTTACCAGTTCGTTGCTCATGCTATACATCACAGCATGTTTTATCTCGTATATCTTTTCTCTAATAAATTGTAAGTTGGTATCCGTTGTCATAACTAAGATTTATACTGTGAATAGTCAAAACTGAGACCAGTTTTAAATCTTCCATACAAACACTTAAAAACGGTATCACTTGAGCAAGAATTTCTACATACAATGCTCAAATACTAGAGGTTGAGAACTTTTTTGTTGAATTAACCCGAAAAAAAACGGGTGTCATTTGCCACAATTCGTTTTCACCATTTACATATATATAATAATACCGCGGGAATAACTGGTATGGTTTTTACAAATCTAAATCGGACCCCACTCAGACATTGTCTTCTAATACGGTAAATAAGCCGCGAGCGAAGAAACAATGTGGGATAATGTAGAAACTTATACTCTACAATTGTTGAAAGATCTTATTTAATAACAATTAAAATTTACACGCTATGACACTCAATGAAAAAACAGCGGAGATTTTGAATGACCTGATAGAGATAAATAATGACCGCGTGCGTGGCTATGAAAGAGCCAGTAAGGAAACGGAAGCTAAAGACGCGGATCTCCGTTCCATTTTTGATGAATTGGCAACAGAAAGCCGCAGGTACACTAATGAACTGGGGCAGTACGTTCGCCAGTCTGGCGAAAAACCGGCTGAGGGAACAACAGTGCGAGGCAAGATATACAGAGCCTGGATGGATGTGAAAGCTACATTTTCGGGACGCGACAGGAAAGCAATCCTTGCTTCCTGTGAATTTGGTGAAGATGCGGCACAACGCGCTTACGAAGCAGCTTTGTCTTCCGACGCAGAAATACCTGCAGACGTAAGGCAAGTGATCATGGAGCAGAAAACAAACCTCAGGAGAGGTCATGATATGATTAAAGCAATGCGCGACGCACAAAAAGCCTGATAATTTTTTTGTCAGCATTCCTTCCGGAATACAATGTTCGTAGCTACGGACATTGTATTCCCGGCGGGAAAAAAGAAAAACGACCCTTTTTTATCTACTAAAATGATATGTGATGCAAAACTTTTCTACTCTTTCCGACATGAAAACCCTTGCCTCCTGCATTAATCACCTGGTGAAAGAAGGGTACACCGAAGATTTTAAAATAATTGAGACAGGAATGATATCACTGCATGCTGAAAAAGTTTACCGACCCGAACAGGTACATGTCCTGAATTTTTACCGATTCGAAGGAGCGAGCGACCCGGCAGACAATTCCATTCTTTATGCTATCGAAACCGACGACGGAACGAAGGGTACCCTGACAGACGCTTATGGTCCCTATGCCGACCCACAGGTAACTAAATATATGCAGCGCGTGGAGGACCTCAACAAGAAAACCGAAAAATCATGATCGTCCAACAATCCGATAGCTATATCAAAGCTTGTATGCAGGCCTGGCTGTTTTGCGAGTCATGTATTCATGCTGAAATAACTGCCGACAAGCCAAGACCCGACCTTATAAAAGAATGGCACGAATGCGCGCAATCATGCTTTGCTGTTGTGTGCCGCCTTATAAGCAACCAGGAAGCTATTCACGAGCTGGCCTTTAATTGTATACTTCATTGCAGGCAGTGCCAAAAAGAATGCGAACGCTATGAAACAGATGATATCCGTTATTGTGGCGAAGTGTGTGCGTTTTGTGCAGAAAAAATGAAAGATATTATCGTACCGCCCTACTATCTCAATTAATCACACTCCTAATTTCTTCAGTGCTTGCGGAATATTGGCTCCCTTGCCCAACACACCTTTGAATAAATCTCCTTTCTTTTCTACTCTTTTCAATATGTTTTTTATCGTAAACTGTGAGGGATGAAGTCCTTTTTTCACTTCCTTCCATTCAAGTGGTGTAGACACGGTGGCACCAGGCTTAGGTCGGGCGCTATAGGCAGAGGCCAGGGTTTGTCCCCGGCTATTTTGCAAGTAATCAATATAAATCTGGTTCTTTTTACGTTTTGCAAGTGACCGCTCCATGGTGGTGATTGACGGCAATTGTTCATGTACAAGTGTTGCAATCACCTGCGCAAAATCTCTTACGCTGTCATAATCATACTTCTTTTTACACGGTATGTACACATGAAGGCCACTGGCCCCGGATGTTTTGCAAAATGCGTCGATACCCGCTTTGTCGCACACTGCTTTTACAACAAGAGCGGTTTCTATTACCTGGTCGAATGTATTTTTATCAGACGGGTCGATATCCATTACAAAATAATCAGGCTTATCGAGCTGCGCAGTAGTAGAGTTCCAGGGATTCATTTCAATACATCCCAGGTTGGCGATAAACAAAAGGCTCTTTTTTTCATTGCATACCAGGTAGTGAACGATCTTGTTGGACGAAGGGGAATGAATATCGGCCGTTTTCATCCAGTCCGGCGCAATATCGCCCGCATCCTTGTGATAAAAGCCCTGGTCCTTGATGCCATTAGGATTTCTCTTGAGGGACAAGGGCCTGTTTTTTAAATACGGTAGAATGTAAGAACTCATTGCAGAATAGTAGTCGATCAGATCTCCCTTGGTGAAACCTTCGTCGGGCCAGTACAGTTTGCCCAGGTTTGTCAATTCCAGTTTATCCTTTGCCATTTTTCTTCTTTAATGATTTTACCACTTTAGTTACGGGTAGCGCCTTCTCCGTTTCTTCCTTCACCATTTTACTTTCTTTATCCGGCCTCAAACCTTTGAACACGGGATGACGCAACTTACCTTCCTTCGTTACTTCAGTATAGCTTAGTTCACAAACAAGCTTTGGACGCACCCAGGTAACCTTATCATTTGCTTTGATGGGCTTATCTAATGGTGAGCGTGGAGAAATAAGCGGTTTCATTTTTTCCATCAGTTCGTGCAGGCTGTTTTCTGTAAACCCGGTGCCTGCATGGCCAATGTATTTCAGTTTTTCATTTTCGTACTGAGCTAGCAGTAACGAACCAAAGTGGTTGCGACTGCCTTTCGGTGAGGTATACCCTATAATGATGGCTTCCTGTGATTTATGATTTTTTATCTTCAGCCATTCCCGTGTACGGCTACCTATCGAATACAAGCTTTCCTTTTTCTTGGCAATTATTCCCTCCATATCCTCGGCCCTTACCGCTTTAAAAAAATCCTCCCCATGTTCTTCAATATGGCTGCAAAAACGCACAGGCCCTGTCTTTTTCAATACTTTCTTCAAAAGCTTTTTTCTTTCAATCAGCGGCATACTCTTGAGATCCTTTTGCTGGTAGGACAGGATGTCGAATACATAATATGCCAGGGGCATATCCTTGTGCTGAGCATAGTTCTGAAGTTTTTGAAAATCAGGTTTGCCCTGTTCGTTTAACAACACGATTTCGCCATCGAGAATAATATCTGTCTTTAGCTTTCTTAGCGCAATTGCAACAGAAGGATAGCGTTTTATTAGTGAAAGACCGTTGCGCGAATACAATAATAATTTCCCTTTTCTTAGTTCAGCAATTGCCCTGTATCCATCGAGCTTCAATTCAAAAAGCCAATCGCTGCTACTAAAAGCCTTATCTACTGCAGTAGCAAGCATTGGTTGGATATAATGTGGTATTTTCTTTCCATTTACAGCCATTCATTCACCTTTTCGCGGTAGTTTTTCTCGCCGTTTTCTTTACGGGTGATTTCTTCGCCGTTGATCTTTTTTTTACCGCTTTTTTGATCAACTCGCTATCGTACTTTTTATTAACAGCATATTCATCCTTGTGTTTTATGAGAAGCCAGTTCTTTTCATCCTTTTTCAATCGCACCAGTACAAAACCTCCTTCTATCACGCTTCCTTTCAATAAAAATTTTAATTCACCATTCTTAAGTGCTGTTAAGGCCTGCCGTTCTGTAAGCGGAAGGGTGTCTTTATCTACAGGAATAAAAGCACCTTCATCCCAAATCTCAACAGTACCGGCACCATAGTTTCCTTCTGGAATTTCACCACTAAACCCGATGTAGCTTACCGGGTGATCCTCTACCATTACGGCAAGTCGTTTATCGGCTGGGTTCATCGAAGGGCCCTTCGGTACGGCCCAGCTTTTTAATACGCCGCCCAATTCCAGCCTGAAATCATAATGCAGGCGACTTGCATCGTGCCGTTGCACTACAAAGCGGAACATATTTTTTTTGCCCGCCTTACCGGCAGGCTCCGGCGTTTGCCGGAAATTTCTTTTCTTATTATAAATTGTTAATGCCATCAGGATGCTTTTCGTTTACCAGAATTCAGGCTCGCCTTTAATTGCGACATCAGGTCGCGGCTTCGTGAGTGCACCACTTTAAGTGTCGGCTTGGAGATTTTCTTACCTTTCGATTTTTCCTTTATTAGTTTCATCAACTTATCCGTGTAAGTATCTTTATACTTACGTATATCAAACTTATGGGTCAGTTGCTTGATAAGTTCCATAGCCATCTTTAATTCCGCCGGTTTATTGTTTGCAGCAGGTACCGTTATTTCTTCCGTACTCCTGATTTCTTCGCCAAAACGAATCTTGTTAAGCAACAGGATATCATCGTGGGGTTTGATCACGACAAGGCTTTCCCGGTTACGTAATACAAAGCTTCCCAGTCCTACTTTACCTGTTTTGTTCAACGCATCCCTCAGCAATGCATAAGCTTTAACGCCCGATTTTTCAGGCTGCAGGAAGTAGGGTGTTTCATAATATATACTGTCAATCTCACTTTGATTGATAAACTCGTTGATGGTGATGATCTTATTTTTTTCAGGGCTTGCTTTTTCAAAGTCATCACTGGTCAATACGACGTAGCGCTCGTCGAGTTTGTAGCCTTTTACAATGTTTTCCCAGGCCACTTCTTTTCCTGTATTCGCATTGATGCGCTGGTACTTAATGTTTGCATGGTCTTTTTTGTCCAGCATATCAAGTTCCAGCTCGCTTTGCTGTATGGCACTAAATAGCTTTACGGGTATGTTCACGAGGCCAAATCCGATAGCCCCACTCCATATTGCTCTCATAAAATTTATTTTAATTACAGCCATGAAATTCCTGTGCCATAAACGGTTAGAAATGGATGCAGTCGCCTGATTTTTGCTCAAATAACAGATATACAGTTGCAAAAGCTGGTATAATAATTTCAGCAAACGGTAAAAATTCAGTTATGCAAAAGGGAGGAACTAAAAAACCGATCCGGCAGCCCCAGCGTCAACCACGTCCGGGCCTTGAAAAAAGAATGAAGCCGCAGCCCGTATTTGATTACCCTGAGTTGAACGGAAGCGAAAAACTGAAAAACAAGACGGTATTTATAACCGGTGGTGACAGCGGGATTGGAAGAGCCGTCGCCATTCTATTTGCTAAGGAAGGAGCAGATGTTGCCATTTCGTATCTTAATGAACATCGGGATGCCCGCGAAACAAAAAATATCATTGAGAAGCAGTATGGGAGGACATGCCTGTTACTCCCGGGCGACATATCGAAGGAAAAACATTGTATTACTATTGTAAAAAAAGCATTGTCGGCTTTCAAACATATTCATATACTGGTAAACAATGCGGCGATACATTATGAAAACAAAAGTCTAGAGCAACTCACTACGAGGGAATTGCTCAAGACATTCGGGACAAACATTTTTTCTTTTTTCTGGGTCACCAAAGCATTGCTGCCATCAATGAAAAAGGGAGACTGCATTATTAATTCATCTTCAGTTACAGCTTACAGGGGAAGTGCCGGCTTAATTGATTATGCGTCAACCAAAGGAGCCATTGTTGCCTTCACCCGGAGCCTGTCCTCCAGCCTGGTTAAAAAAGGCATCCGTGTCAATGGTGTGGCCCCGGGACCAGTATGGACGCCACTAATTCCATCTAGTTTTAAAGGAAAAAAGACCGCACAACATGGAAGCGATTCCCCAATGGGGCGAGCTGCTGAGCCCGTGGAAATTGCGCCGGCCTATCTTTTTTTAGCCTCACGAGATGCAAGCTATATTACCGGCCAGTTTTTGCACCCAAATGGGGGTGAAATAATTAATGGCTAATCTTATGCACAACATTTCGGCCTGGCATATTTTTGGTTACCTATAATGTATTCAACTCTCTTTTGCGGGGGTGGTTTTTAAGGAATCTGAGAATATACTCCCACTATCTGATCCGGGTAATGCCGGCGAAGAGAAAGAAAGAGAAACTAAGGGGTTTTGGTTAACACCAAAACCCTTTTTTATTTTATCACCCACTCCGCATTTTTTACACACGCGTATCATTTTGGGACATATCCTGCACTTTGTTATACGATCACATTTGAATTACTAAAAAGAATTTTATCCGCAAGATTAAATGTTGATAATTCGTATTGCATCTCGTGTGCGAACAAGCAGCTTAAACACAAAAATTTATAGCCAGTGTGAGGGCTCCTAAATAAAAGATGGATATGTACTTTTCCACAATAAGCCGTTCTGGTCGCGTTTTTGAAACACTGCTACGTAATCGTAACTATAAAAACACAAAATCGTAAACTATAAAAACTTATTTATGAAAAGGATTAACCTCGTTCGAACGTTTGCATTAACAGCAGTATTCGCAGCTTCCACATTACTTTTTATTGGATGTAGCAATGATGATGAGGATGACATGAATAACGAAACATATTCACTTAGCGGTAGTGCTTCAGGTAGCCAGGAAGTACCAGCAGTAACAACATCTGCAACAGGTACTATTGGCGGATCATATGATGCGAGAACTAATACGCTTACTTACAATATTAATTGGAGTGGACTCTCCAATATTGTTACTGGTCTGCATTTTCATGGTCCGGCAATAGTGGGACAGGAAGCGGGTGTAATACATCCGTTGACCATCACTACCAACGGTGCCACTGGTGCAGCATCAGGAACGTTGACAGTAGCTGATTCTACAGAAGCGCATTTGCTTGCCGGTAAAATTTATTATAATATCCATACCGTTTTAAATCCTGACGGAGAAATTCGCGGACAGGTAACGGCTACGGATAATTAGTACGATTCTTTTACAGCTAGTGGTGTTTTCAATCAAAAAGCGCCGCCTCATTTTTGAGGGGGCGCTTTTTTTAGATAAAAGATAAAAGTTAAAAGATAAAAGTACTTTTCAGGCTGAGAAAGACTAACCGGTTGGAAAAACTTTTTAACTTTTATCTTTTATCTAAACTTTAGTAGGTCAATAACTTCCGTAGTGCCTTTTCAAGTTTCTCAGCATCGGGCAACATTGCTTTTTCCAAAATCATATTCATTGGTACTGCAGGTACATTGGCTGCACCCATCACTTCTACGGGCGCATCCAGCGAAGTAAAGCACTGTTTTGAAATTCTTCCTGCGAGTGCTTCGGCAAAAGAATTATTTTGTTGCTCCTCGGTTAATACAAGACACTTGCCGTGAAGTTTTACGCGTTCAAAAACCAGATCTTCATCAAGTGGATACAGCGTGCGCAGATCAATCACTTCTACCCTTCCCGGAAATTGTTTCGCCGCTGCTTTTGCCCAATATACGCCCATACCATACGTAACGACCACACAGGTTTCGCCATTATCCGTTTGTGTTTTCCCAGCTTCGAGAATAATGTTCGCTTTACCGAAGGGCAGGATATAATCACGAGAAGGCTCCGGAGCCTTCGCATCTTCTGTACCAGGTACTTTGCTCCAGTATAGGCCCTTGTGTTCGAGCATTACTACGGGATTGCCGTCATAATAGGCGGCTTTCATCAGTCCTTTCATATCTGCCGCGTTGGAAGGATATGCTACCTTAAGACCTTTGATAGATAACACTGTCGTTTCTACGCTTCCACTATGATAAGGGCCACCGCCACCATAAGCACCCACAGGCACGCGAAGTATCATAGATACCGGGAATTTACCACAACTCAAATAACAGCTCTTCGATATCTCTGTCACCAGTTGATTAAATCCAGGATAGATATAATCTCCGAACTGTACTTCGACGATCGGTTTTAATCCCACAGCATTCATACCAACCGTGGAACCCACGATATATGCTTCCTGGATCGCAGTATTGAATACCCGAAGGTCACCAAATTTTTCAGCCAGCGTTGCCGCTTCGCGAAATACACCACCGAGTCGTCTACCTACATCCTGGCCATACAGCACTGCTTCAGGATGTGCTTCCATCAATTCGCGTATGGCGAACAAAGCTGCATCCACCATGATCACTTTTTCAGCGCCAGCGGGGCTTCGTTCGCCTTTTTCTTCCGTGACCTTTGTTGGCACAAACACATGGTCTTCCAGTGTTGCAGGATCCGGGTCAGGCGATGCCACTGCCGCGTCAAAATCTTTGGCAACAAGAGAGGCTGCATCTTTTTCTATTTGCTGTATTTGCGTGTCATCAATATTATGTTGTAGAAGTTGTTGCCGAAGTTTTGGATGGGGATCATCCAGTGTATGTTTTGCCCAGTCTTCATCACTCCGATAAAAGTCTTTTCGTACTCCACTTGTATGATGACCAAGTAATGGAACTGTTGCATGTACGAGAAAAGGGCCACGTCGTGTACGCACCCGCTCGCAAACTTCCTTCATTACCTCAAACGATTTTTCAAAATCACTGCCATCAACCTGAATGCGTCCCATTCCGTGAAAGCCTGCTGCAAAGTCAAATGCATTCATTGCACGTGCTTCCGAAGCAGTAACACTGATGCCCCATTGATTATCCTGCACAAGGAATATTACGGGCAACTGTTTGAGTACGGCAAACTGGAATGCTTCACTTACTTCTCCTTCAGTTACACTAGCATCGCCGAGTGAGCATATAACAATTGGGTATTCGCCATTTTTTCCTCTTTTAAGCCTGTCGGGATTTGTCTTTTCCCAGTATTGTATACCCTGTGCTATTCCTGTTGTTGGTATCACCTGCATTCCTGTAGCACTGCTTTGATGGATGATACCCGGTTTATCATTGCCTCGGTAATTGGGATGGGAATAATATTCCCTTCCACCTGTAAAGATATCGTTGCCTTTTGCAAGCAATTGGAGCATCAATTCATATGGACGGAATCCCAGGCCAAGTAGCAGACTTTCATCCCGGTAGTAGGGGCTTACAAAGTCTTGTGTCTGTAATTGAAAAGCTGTAGCTAGTTGTATCGCTTCATGACCCCTGGAAGTGGAATGTACATATTTGCATATGGAACGGTTAGCTTCATAGGTTTCGGCCATGCATTTTGCCTGGCTCATCAGGCGATATGCTTCAAGGAGTAGTGAGGTTTCAATCATGTAAAACAAGCAATGAAAGCAGCAAATTTAGGGGATATAGCGTAACGGGCGTTTGTAAATAACAGGTGCATTCGTTTGTAATAAAAAAATAGGCCACCCATTTTTGCGGGTGGCCTGGCAGTTGGTTTGAGTTCAACCCTGGCGGTTGACTATTTTACTTCGAGTGTGAACATACTATCGTCTTCGATAAATCCTTCCAGTTCATCGCCGACAACCACTTCGCCTACGCCAGCGGGTGTGCCGGTAAATATTATGTCACCGATATTGACTGAAAAAAAATTTGAAATATAGGAGATGATCCGGTCAAAATTATGGATCATATTGCTGGAGTTGCCTTGTTGCACCAGCTCCTTGTTTTTGTAAAGACAAAAATTAATGTCCTTTTTGTTTTTGATGCCTGTAAACGGTAGCCATTTACCAATGACAGCAGAATTGTCCCATGCTTTTGCTTTTTCCCATGGAAGGCCTTTTGCTTTCAATTCGTTTTGAATGTCGCGCGCGGTATAATCTATACCGGCGGTTACAGCATCATAATATTTGCTGGCAAATTTTTCCTGGATGTATTTTCCATTTTTACTGACACGTATTACGAGTTCGCATTCGTAATGCAGTTCATTGGTAAACTCCGGGTAATAAAAAGGCGTATGGGGCTGCAGTAAAGCGCTTTTGGGCTTCATAAAGATCACCGGTTCGTCGGGAATCTCGTTGCCTAGTTCTTCGGCATGTGCTGCATAGTTACGGCCTACACAAAAAATCTTCATAAACAGGTGGGTTTGTTATTAAATACATCGGATACATTACTCATAGGGCTGTTTATCCCATATATTCATCGGCAATCAGTATGATTATTGGATTTTTTGGAAAAGATAGACGGGGATGCTAAAGTAAGTAATACATCTGATTTATCATAGTGAAAAGTCTTTATTATTTACCTGGTTCATCGCTGCTGTTAATCCTTGTGTGGCAAAGATTTCAATCACTTCAACGGACTTTTCGATCTTTAAACGAACGAGAGGTTCTTCTTCCTTTCTCCACTTTCCCAGTACATATTCGGCTTGCATGCCTTTGGGATAGTCATTGCCGATGCCAAATCGAAGACGGGGATATTCTGTGGTAGCAAGCGTTTCCTGTACGCTCGTCAATCCATTGTGTCCTGCATCGCTACCACCTGGCCGCACCCTGATCTTCGTTAATGGGAGTGCAATGTCATCAATAATCACCAGGCTGTTTTCCAGTGTAATTTTTTCTTTATCGAGCCAGTATTTGACGGCTTTGCCGCTAAGGTTCATATAGGTAGTGGGACAGATGCACACAAATGATTTGCCTTTCCACCGCAGGTCGGCAACATATGCCAGGCGGTCGTTGCGAAAAGTGCCACCATGTTTTTGTACAAAAGCATTTACTACATCGAAACCGATATTATGTCGCGTATGTGCATATTCGTTGCCTGTATTACCTAAACCGGCGATTAGGAATTTCATACTATAAAATCTAAAAGTAAGGTATAAGCCAAAGAGAGATAAAAGATAAAAACTAAAAGATAAAAGTGGTTTAGGCGGAGTGTTCGACCTTTAACCACTTTTATCTTTTAGTTTTTATCTTTTATCTTTTCCCGGAAGAATTATTTCTTCCCCTTTGCAGGAGCAGCAGCAGGTGCAGCGGCCGGAGTGGCAGCGGCGGCAGGTGCAGCACCAGCAGCAGGAGCAGTAGCTTCTTCCTGTTTCAATTGACGCGTAAGTACAACCGAAGCAATTGGGATACGTGGCGAATTGAGAATTTCGTAATGCTCTTCCTTTACATCCTCAACGCGGATATTGCCATTGAGCTCGAGGTTGTCGATAGGCACTTCAATCTGCTCTTTAAGGTGTTTTGGAAAAGTTTTTACTTTCAGTGATTTCATTTTGGTGATCAGCTTACCGCCGTCTTTCACGCCTTTGGATACTCCTACAAATTTGATAGGAATATCTGCAATCACTTTTTTATCTGCTACCAGTTCCATCAGGTCCACATGGATAAGTTTATCATCCACTTTGTCGAACTGTAAGTCTTTCAGGATGGTTTTGTAAGTAGTGCCATCCACGGTTACTTCCGCTAGCTGGAAGCTTGGTGTGTATACTAAATTCTTGAAAGCCGCAGCAGGAGCATAAAAGTTTATTTCCTGTGCACCCCCGTAAATTACACCAGGCACCAGTTCCTGAGAGCGGAGTTGGCGGGTGGCTGTTTTGCCAAAGCCGGTCCTCAGTTGTCCTTCGATTGTAATTGTCTTCATTTTATGATAGTTTATATTTTACTAGTCTCTCAACCTTCAACCTTGCCCATTTTATTTATCCCTACGCTGGGAATGTATAAATAAGCTGGTGATACTTTTATTTTCAAATGCGTTCCTGATAGCTACTCCAAACAATTCGGCGACAGAGATCACTTTTATCTTCGGACTTTCCTGTCTTGCCGGGATCGTATCACACACCACCAGTTCTTCAAGCACGCTGTTTTCGATATTCGAATAGGCATTGCCGCTTAACACCGGGTGCGTACAAAAGGCTCTTACACTTCTGGCTCCCTTATCTTTCAATAAACCAGCCGATTTGGCGA
>CBFGYO010000018.1:0-39441 GCA_965652975.1 uncultured Chitinophagaceae bacterium
GATTTTGCCGTTAAATAACTACTAAAGTTCTGGATAAACGGTTTGTTAATTCTCACATTTTTGCACTACATTTGTAATCGATTGAAAACTAACTATTCAATATTGTTAAAGCTGCTCGGCAGAAAATTGGCGGTTGTCGCATTGATTGCGGGCTCGACCATCGCTGCCTTTGCGACGCTGGGAGATGGCAATAAGAAGTCCAGTTCTGCCACCAAACCCAACAAATCAATCTTATCAAACAAGACACATTCTTCGAATAATTTCTCTCTTCGTTCAGGATATGAGTTTCGTGGCAACCAGGTAATCAATACACGCCATCAGAAATTTGTAAACCTGCATACCACGCTTACTTACAGGAAAGGAACCACTAATTATATTCTTCCCGTTCAGAAAAAGGTGTTCCTGGATAAAGTAATACTCAACGACGACCTGCTGCGCAATCGTCGTGCTTACTAAGGTTTATTTCCCCGCAGCACCTTTACTCTCTTCATAAGTCATCACCCTGTAACCTGATTTAGGCAAATCGAATTTTATTGCCGGTACCGGATTGAAACTTATTGACGATACGGTATATGTAACCTTCATCGAGCCCATTGTAGCCTCATATTCAAGAGCAAGACCTGGCAGATTTTTATTTAAATACTGAAAGTCACGATTTACAGGCATGAGCTCTTTAGTAAAAAACACTGTGAACGTAGTACCATCGGCCAATTTGCCGATTGCCTTTTGGGCATTGTAACCCGCAATGGTTTTGTACTCATCCAGGTAAGTAAAGACTATATTTTCGTATTTCTTATTCGACTCCTTCCAGTTGGCCGCAGTCAGGTTGATCATGTACTTCTGCTCACCATAATCCTTTAATATCGTCACATTGCCAGTTTTGCCATCAATGATCGTTGATTGCATTCCCAGTGAGCTGATCATCTCTGATCTGCTTGAGTTACCCTTCAAGTATATTACACTGGTTGCGCCATCCATCAGGTCGGCAGCCTTGGGTTTGGCGTCATTAGTGTTAATGACAATATCGTAGGAAATAGTCGCCTCTGCCAATCGCTTTTGCGCCGAAAGACCCTGCGTAGCAAATAAGGAGATAAGTAAAAAGAGTATGTAAAAGTTCTGTTTCATAGTTGTTGCTTATATAATAAAAGACGTGCCAATCTACGTAATAAGTTGCGTAACGAAAAAACCCGCCTGCATCAGTAGCTGGCGGGTCTTGTGACTAATTTAACTATAATTAGCGCTTATTCTTTTGTTGCATTTCCTTTAACTTTTTCTGTTGCTCCTGCATCTGCTCCATCCGTTCCTGCCACTTCGATTTCGTTTTCGGCTTCTTTCGATTGATTTCAATTTTAGCAAGGATCTTATTGTGATCGATAATGTAATTCTGAATTATAAACTGCAATATGAGCGTTATAATATTGGATACGGTATAATACCAGGTCAATGCCGAAGGCAGGCGGTTGAAGATAAAGAGCAGGAATATGGGAAATATGTAAGGAAGGTACTTCATCACCGGGTTGCTTTGATCCGGTGTCATACTCATACTATAAATGGAAATTAGAAAACTGGTAACTACCGCGGTAATGGTAAACAAACTCAGGTGACTTCCCAGCAAAGGAATATGAAATCCAAACTTGATGACGTCGTCAAATGCAGACAGATCCTTTGCCCACAAGAAGCTTGCCCCTCGCAAGCCAACTTCAGCGCTAAAAAAGCTAAACAACGCGAAGAAGATGGGGATCTGCAAAAGTGCAGGTATACAACCGCCCAGCGGGTTTACCCCGGCTTCGCGGAACAGTTTCATCTGCTCCACACTCATGGCCTGCTGGTCATTACCATACTTCTCTTTGAGCGTGGCAATTTCAGGTCGTAATGCCTTCATTTTAGCACCGCTCAAATAACTGGTATAGGTAAGTGGAGAAATAAGTAAACGAATGAAGAGGGTAAGCAGCGCAATCGCAAGGCCATAACTTCCCACAATCCCCTTCATAAAATCAAAGATGGGCATTACAATAAACCTGTTAAGCGGACGCACAAATGCATAAATGCCCTGGCCAAGATTTACAAGCTTCTCAAACTTAAGATCATATTTTTTCAACAGGTGATAGTCAGAAGGTCCGTAATAAAGACTAAAGTCAACTTTTGCTTCCGACGCAACTGGTACAGGTACTTTCAGGTTGGTAACAGTCTGAACAATTATATTGGTATCTCCGGAAGGTTCCGTCCATTCCATTTTACCTGAAGTAAATTTGTCTTTTGCGGTGAGGATGGCGAAGAAAAAACGCTGCCGCACTCCTACCCATTTCACATCCTTGTCAAACGAAACGTCGTTCCTTTTATGTATGGTGTGATAATCGAATTCACCGTCTTCCACGTATCCAACCTGCGTGTTTTCTTTTTCGTAACTCAGTGATGATTCCTGTTGTGCTGCGAGGTAATGCCATGAAAGATCCATTACGCCTCCATCCAGCAACTTATTGGCGCCATTCATTTGAATGGCAAAATCAATCATGTAATCATTAGGCTTTACTGTATAGATGTGAGAAATGGACATAGCGCCGGCGCTGTCCGCAGATTGGGTGGTAAAAGTATATGTTGCACTACCATCTGCATTCTTAGATGTGTCAATTGAAGAAAACAACAAGTTGGTTATATCTACTGCACGTTCAGCTCCATTGTTGACCTTATAATTAATTTTATCGAATTGCGTAGCTGCCAGTTTTACAAAACCACTGTCCTGGTTTTTGAAATTTTTCAATTCCACAGACTTTGGCTGTCCCCCTTTAGTCGTAAATGCAATTCTGAAAACCTCGTTCTCAGCATATACCAACTGTTCAGGTGAATTACCGGCAGCGGGAAAAGTTCCCGCGATATTGCGACTAACAACAGTATCTCTCGTTGCGGCGGCTTTCTGAAGTGCTGATGTATCTGCTTTGGGTGCATTAGCCCTTATAGTGGAGTCACGCACAGCCTGTTCTCTTGCTCTTTCCTTACTGGCTGCGAGTTGTGCCTGGTTGCTATAATAGAAAAAACCAATGAAAAGCACCGCCAACACTGCGAATCCGATGACGGTATTACGATCAAACTTCATTCCTGGTAAAAATTTAAAGACGGCAAAGATAGGTGTTCTGGGGGAAGTGCCGGGAGGAGTATTAGTCCACCTTTCCGCGATTGTCCATGCATCAAAAAAATGTGGAAGCCGATAGCTATCGGGTTCCACATTTGCTTAGATCATCTCGCTGTGCAACAATGGATTTTTGATTTCAGATTTCTTATCTGAATATTCCTTTGCCGCTTTTATAAAATGAACAAAAATTGGCTGCGGGTTTTCTACTGTGCTTTTAAGTTCCGGATGGTATTGCACACCTATAAAAAATGGATGGTTTTGTAATTCAATAATTTCAACAAGTGCAGTACCGGGATTTTTGCCACTGGCAATCATGCCTGCGTTTTCAAACTGGTCGAGGTACTTATTGTTGAATTCCCACCGATGACGGTGGCGTTCGCTTATCTGGGGTTTACCATAAATGCTATACGCCAATGTATTTTCTTTCAAATCGCAGGGATAAGCACCAAGGCGCATTGTGCCACCTTTAGCGGTGATCTTCTTTTGTTCCTCCATCAGGTCGATTACTGCTTCGGATGTATCTGGATTCATTTCCGTGGAATGCGCGTCTTTAAGCCCCAGTACATTCCGTGCAAATTCAATTACCGCCATTTGCATCCCCAGGCAAATACCAAAGAATGGAAGTCCTTTTTCCCTGGCATATTTTACGGCAACTATCTTTCCTTCCACACCCCGATGACCGAAACCCGGAGCTACCAGCAACCCGTCGAGGCCGGCGAGCTTTTCTGCAACGTTATCATCCGTTATAAATTCACTGTGAACGTTCATGATCTGCACCTGGCATTCATTTATTGCACCGGCATGTATAAAAGATTCCAGGATGGATTTGTAAGCATCCTGCAATTCAATATATTTTCCGATCAGGCCAATTGTAACTTTTGATTTGGGATATTTAAGCTTGTCGAGAAACTCTTTCCACTTCGTGAGTTCAGGTTCATGACTAGGCGTGATTTCCAGTTTTTTCATGGCTATCACATCCAGTTTTTCGCGCATCATCAGTAAAGGCACTTCATATATTGTAGGTGCATCCGCAGCTTCGATAACAGCTTCCATCTTTACGTTACAGAATAATGCAATTTTTCTACGCAATTCAGGCGTAAGCGGTTTTTCGGTCCGGCATACTATGATATCCGGGTGCACACCTTCCTGGCTAAGCATTTTCACGCTGTGCTGTGTAGGTTTTGTTTTAAGTTCCTTGGCTGCTTTTAAATAAGGTATGAGTGTGAGATGCACCACAAGCGTATCTTCTTCGGGCAACTCCCATTGCAACTGGCGCACGGCTTCCACAAAAGGAAGACTTTCAATGTCGCCCACGGTACCGCCGATTTCTGTAATCACAACATCAAACAGGCCACCATGGCCCAACTGGAGCATACGTCTTTTTATTTCATCAGTGATATGGGGTACTACCTGTACTGTTTTGCCGAGGTAGGCCCCTTCTCTTTCCTTATTGATGACGGTCTGGTAGATTCTACCTGTAGTTACATTATTTGCCTGTGAAGTGGGTGTATTGAGAAATCTTTCATAGTGGCCAAGGTCAAGATCCGTTTCAGCGCCATCGTCCGTTACAAAACATTCACCATGTTCATAGGGATTCAATGTACCAGGATCGACATTAATATACGGGTCGAATTTCTGGATGGTGACACGCAGTCCCCTCGCCTGCATCAATTTTGCAAGTGAAGCTGCAACGATGCCTTTTCCCAATGAAGAAGTAACCCCTCCCGTAACAAATATGTATTTAGCCATTACTATGGTTGTTTTATCAATTTAATATGGGTGCGTTTATACAATTCAAAAGCAGTCATTGTATAAAACATTTCCCTGCAACTATTTTAATAGCTCTTAGAAAAAACAGTAAATGATCTGATTGATTGCCCCCACCCCGCTTGACCAGTCGGATACTTCAAGCATAGTAGAGATGAAGAAATTCCGGGAGGTCATGCAAAGCTAAAGTAATTTTCCGGGCTTCAAAAATCCGTATCGTACCGTGTGGAAAAAACCCGGTATTTTAGTGAGGAAATGATTTTTGATATATGAAAAAGAATACAATACTGCTACTTACATTATTGATTGCACTCAATGCCTTTTCTCAGAAAACCTATATCTGGTGCGGCACTTTGGTCGACGGCGTAAGTGACGAGCCCAAAAAAAACGTAACCCTTGTAATTACAGGCAACAAAATCACGGCTGTGGAAAACGGTTTCACCACTGCCGGCACTTCCGACAAAACAATTGATCTTAAAACGAAAACAGTCACCCCGGGATGGATTGATATGCATGTACACATGGAAAGTGAAACTAATCCGAACAAGTATATGGAGACTTTCACCTTCAACCCGGCCGACTATGCCTTCCAGGCTGTGAAATTTGCAGAAACGACCTTACAATCTGGCTTTACCACCGTTCGTGACCTTGGCGGAAGCGGAGTTAACATTGCACTTCGCAATGCAATAAATAAGGGCACTATCAAGGGACCCCGTGTGTATACTGCAGGCAAATCCATAGCTACAACTGGTGGGCATGCCGATCCCACCAACGGGTACCGGAAAGAACTGATGGGTAACCCGGGACCTGTGGAAGGGGTTGTAAACGGCCCGGACGATTGTCGCCAGGCTGTTCGTCAACGCTATAAAGATGGATCAGACTTGATAAAAATTACGGCAACAGGTGGAGTGTTGAGTGTAGCTAAAAGTGGCAGCAACCCGCAGTTTACAGAAGAGGAGATAAAGGCAATTGTTGAAACCGCAAAGGATTATGGTTTCAAGGTTGCCGTGCATGCACATGGTGCAGAAGGAATGAAAAGGGCAATCCGCGCGGGTGTGAATTCAATTGAGCACGGCTCATTTATGGATGATGAAGCCATTGCCCTGTTCAAACAGTTTGGAACATGGTATGTACCCACCATCACGGCGGGACAGGCAGTGGCAGATTCGGCTAAAAAGCCGGGTTATTATCCGGCTATCGTTGTTCCCAAGGCTTTGGAAATTGGACCCCTCATCAAAAACACTTTTATCAAGGCTTATAAGGCCGGCGTCAAGATCGCGTTTGGCACCGACGCGGGCGTATACAAACATGGTTTAAACTGGCTTGAATTCAAATATATGATCGAAGCGGGCATGAAACCCATGGACGCTATAAAATCGGCAACCATTCGTGCGGCCGAACTGCTGGGCGAGGAGGATAAATTAGGTAGTATTGCACCCGGCAAACTCGCCGATATCATTGCCGTAGACGGAGACCCTCTAAAAGATGCAAATGTGTTTGGGAAAGTTATCTTTGTGATGAAAGATGGAATAGTTTATAAAAATTGAACCATTCGTACCAGATGAAAAACCCCTTCCCCCTCCTATTATTATTAGTGGCAGGCATGCCCGCCCTATCACAGGTGAAAGAAAACCTGGAAGTTGTAAATAAATCAACAGTTATAAAAGGATCGTTTGAAGGCGCAGCTTATAGCAAGAGCGACCGTTTGCCCTTCCGTGAAATTATCGTCTTTGATAAAAGATATGACACTAGCAAAACCGGGTATATGCCCGTTTCCGCTAAAAATTATTCCCGCGTTGAGATTAACCAATCCTGGTCATCACTACTCAATAGCTATTTCAAAAAAAACCTGGACTCGCAATCCAACAAGTCGTTGGTAATATTTATAAAATCATTCTGGTTGCAGGCTGGGCCCCCAAGTCAACTGGTTAAAAGCAAAGTGTCAAAGGAATCAGGCTTTGCAATAGGCAACCCATTTTCAAATGAACGAGGCACATTGATGGGCAGTTGTTCGGCCGCATTGGATATGTTTGTACAAACGGATTCCACCTTACAGGCATTATTCAAGTTGGATACCTGTTTTCTTAATATGAGCAGGTATAAAAAGAACAAGCTCGATGACGTCTTCTTTTTACCATTCGATTCACTGGCCAGGAAGTTACAATCCACGCTAATTCCTGAAGTAGTTGCGAAAAGAAAGAAATTATCCTGGACGGAGGTACACAATTACTACAACAACCGGTTTAGTTTGCCGATACTCAGCAACACGCAAATTAACAAAGGCGTATTCCATCGCTTTGAAGATTTCAGATTGAACAATCCCAGTAGTGCGCAATTCAGTTTCAAAAATGGCAAATTGACGGACGAATTATATATTGTTTCCGGTGGTCAGGAGCAACTCATTACTGAGTACTGGGGATTTTTTGATGGCAAAGACCTGTATATCCAGGCAGGCATGAGTGCATTCAAAGCTGTGAGGCAAAATAATACGTTTGAATTCTATGGGTCCAACCAGGTTTCCACCTATTTTTCAAGTACCAGAACCTCCATTATGCAACGACCGGGTGATATCTCCTTTCTTTCATCTGGCATGGTGAAAACAATTTTCCAGGTAAACATGGACACGGGAAAAGTGTATTAATTTTTTTTATCTCCGGACAACTACCGTAAAATATCCCTGGGCGGGTTCTACCCGGAAAGTATAGTAACCGTTCTTAAGTGGTGGGGGCAAAGGGGGCGTGCCACAAATGCCATAACCTGCACCACTAATCTGTCCGTTGATTTCAAACGTGCAAAAGCCCGCATACAACGGTTCCTTTACCAACCGATATTCAGTAACGCCCAAAACACTCACATCGCCATAGTGCGTGTTGCCTACCTGCGCCGATTCCAGTATGATCGGTGTCTTGTTTTCGAGCCTCACCCACACTCCGGGTGCATCGCTTTCTTTTTTGTTGCAAGAAGCAAGAAAAAGTATGCTGGCTGCAATAGCGAAAAGCTTTTTCATCAACGGTTTTTCCCCTTGACAACTCACATTTGAAGAACGTTGCAAGAATAAATAAAAGATAAAAGTTGTTCCCGTCGGAGTTCCCGGATAAATACCACTCTTATCTTTTCACTTTTATCTTTTATCTTCTTAGTCTCTTGCAATTTTTCGATAGCTCGCAACAACCCCTCGTATTAACGAAGAACTAAACCCGCGATGTTCCATCTCATTGAGGCCTGCTATGGTGCAGCCTTTTGGTGTGGTTACTTTATCAATTTCCTGTTCCGGGTGAGAGCCTTTTTGTAATAACAACTCGGCGGCACCCTTTACGGTTTGTGCAGCGATAAGCGAAGCAGTCAGTGCGTCAAATCCAATTTCGATACCGCCCTGTATATTGGCACGGATATACCGCATCGCATATGCAGTACCGCATGCACCTAAAATGGTGGCCGCTTCCATTAATTTTTCGTCAATACCTACTACTTTACCCAGCTTGCTGAAAAGTTCGTGTACATATTCCTTATCATCAGTTGCGGCATTGGAAGAACAAAGACAGGTCATACTTTCCTGGATAGCAATAGCAGTATTGGGCATGGCACGGAATATAACCAATGGTTTGTCGATTATTTCCTTCATCTCCTGTATGGTAACGCCGGTAACGACGGATATAAACAATTGATCCTTTAATTCATTTTTAATACCACCCAGTACTTCACTTACCTGGAAGGGTTTTACGGCCAGGATTACCACGTTGCTATTTCTTACAGCCGATGCATTGTCATCCGTAACAACTACTCCCCTGCTTCGCAGTGATTCGAGGGTGCCCGTGTTTCTTTTTGTAATGGTTATTTGTTCAGCACTGCTGAATTTACTTTTCAATAATCCTTCTGCTATAGCTGTGCCCAGGTTACCACCACCAATGATTGCTATTTTCCTGTTCATATCCTTGCATTTCGGTAAAGATACAATCCAGCCTGTAGCAGCGGAGTGAAGAGTAGAAACTAATTTCAGATAATTCAACAGGCTAGTAATATGCTTTCTTCACAAGGAAATTTTTTACATATTCTGCAATGCCATCTTCGAGTGAGTAAAAGGATCGACTATATCCTGCCTTTTGCAACTTAGACATATCAGCTTCCGTAAAATACTGGTATTTGTCGCGGATATCAGCAGGCGTATCGATATATTCTATTTGCACAGGCATACCAACGCTCGTAAAGATTGCGGTTACCTGGTCGTTAAAGGTGCGGGCCTTACCCGTTCCTACATTGTAAAGGCCCGAGGCGGGTTGCTGCTCCATCAACCAATGGCAAACAGACGCAACATCTTCTACATAAATAAAATCTCGTAGCTGTTCGCCATCCCTGAATTCGGGTTTATGCGAACGAAACAGTTTCACCTTTCCTGATTTTTTTATCTGGTTGTAAGCGTGAAATATTACACTCGCCATCCGGCCCTTATGGTATTCATTTGGGCCATATACGTTAAAAAATTTTACTCCCGCCCAGAATGGTGGTTGTGCTGATTGCCTCAATGCCCATTTGTCAAATTCATTTTTGGACACACCATAAGGGTTGAGTGGCTTCAACCGTTCAACGATATCATGGCTATCACTATAACCCAACTCGCCTGCACCATAAGTAGCCGCAGAGGAAGCATAAATGAGCGGAATATTTTTAGCAGTGCAATATTGCCAGATTTTTTTGGAGTATTCTACATTTAGCTTTTCATGTATCGCGTAGTCAAATTCTGTAGTATCAGTTCGTGCCCCTAGATGAAAAACATAATTGACAACTTTATCAGTGGCCTCCAGCCAGTCAAATAATTCTTCCCGTTCTATTTTGTCAGTAAAGGATTTGTCATCGAAGTTGAACCACTTGTCTTCATCGCTAAAGTCGTCGGCGATGATAATATTGTTAAAGCCTTTGCGATTGAGATAGCCAAGTAAATAACTGCCGATAAACCCGGCAGCACCTGTAAGCAAAATTGTTGATTGACGTTCCATATTATAAAGTATGGCAGTGGTGGCAATACCACTTCTGCATACAGGCATTTTAAATGTTGATTAAATCGAACTTAGTGCGGATCCTGCTTCTTCTTTTGAAAGATAGTTTTCAATTGCTTCATCATAGCGGTCTTTCCACCAGTCGATAGTACCCCAGAACTCTCCATCTACTACTACTTCGCCACTGGAGACGACTCCGATTTTTTCAGCCGGAAATGATCCGATAGCAGTTTCGAACTCTTTAACTTTTGTAACGGGCACCGTAACAATTACGCGGCTTTGTGCTTCGCCAAAAAGAAATGCGTCTTTTCTAATCCCACTCTTCGTTTGTATAGAAAATCCAAGATCACCGTTGAAGCCACTCTCGCATAATGCCGTATACAATCCACCCTCGCTCAGGTCATGTGCAGAAAGTACCATCTTATCGCGTATGAGTTTGCGAAGCAACTGCTGCAACGCCAGTTCTTCATCGAGATTAAAATACGGAGCAGGGGAATGATCCACACCATAAATATTGTGGAGATACTCAGAGCAATTGATATCATCGTTAATTACACCCAACAGGTAAATTACATCGCCCTCATCTTTGTAGTCGAGTGTCATTTTCTCCTGGATGTTTTCTATTAGCCCAACCATGCCAATAGTGGGAGTTGGATAAACGGGGCCATCCGGGTTTTGATTATAAAAACTGACATTGCCTCCCGTAACGGGTGTTTCAAATTTGCGACATGCTTCACCCATACCCTTTATAGCATGCACAAACTGGTAATATACTTCCGGATCGAATGGATTTCCAAAATTGAGACAGTTAGTAACCCCTAATGGTTGTGCACCGCTGCATACGATATTCCTGGCCGCTTCACTTACGGCAATCATAGCTCCTTTATATGGATCTGCAAATACATAGCGGCTGTTGCAATCGGTGGTTACGGCCAATCCTTTAGTAGTTCCTTTTACGGCCACTACGGCTGCATCGGAAGGTGCGTTGGTAGATGCGTTTACCGTACCTACCATGCTGTCGTACTGTTTAAATATCCAGCGCTTTGAAGCAATTGTTGGTAACTGTATTAATTGTTCGGCAATGGATTTCATATCATTTGGAACCGGCACGGTAGCAGCATCAAATTCGCGAATCTTTCCAAAGTAAGCCGGTTCAGTGTAATTTCTGTCGTATTGTGGAGCCCCACCACCCAACACCAGGTCATGTGCAGGTAATGACGCTTCCAGTTCACCATGCATGTAAAAATTAAGAATCCCGTCGTCGGTTACTTCACCGATTACCGAGCAAGGCAGATCCCATTTTTCAAATATTTTCTGCACTTCTGCTTCCCTTCCCTTCTCTGCTACTAATAACATTCTTTCCTGGCTTTCGCTTAATAGAAGTTCCCAGGCTTTCATGTTTTTTTGCCGGGTGGGTACTTTGTCCAGATCAATGCGCATACCTACTTCACCTTTCGCACTCATTTCCGAAGTGGAACAAATGATACCAGCCGCGCCCATATCCTGCATACCAACGACTGCCCCGGTTTGGATAACTTCAAGGCAGGCCTCCAACAATTTCTTTTCCTGGAATGGATCGCCTACCTGCACCGCTGGCAAATCCTGCGCACTATCCGCAGTAATATCGGCTGAAGCAAACGATGCACCGCCGATACCATCTTTGCCAGTAGCACTACCAACAAACATCACGGGGTTACCTGTACCTTTAGCCGTAGCTGAAATAGTTTGGCCTTCTTTCACAATACCGACGCTCATCGCGTTCACAAGTGGATTGGTATGATAGCACTGATCAAAATAAATTTCACCGCCAACAGTAGGCACACCAAAACAATTGCCGTAATGACCAATCCCGTGTACAACACCCGAAAGCAAGTGCTGCGTTTTATCTTCCTCCAGTTTGCCAAAGCGTAGTGAATTGAGAGAAGCAATTGGCCGCGCACCCATCGTAAATATATCACGGTGAATACCACCCACCCCGGTGGCAGCACCCTGGAAGGGTTCGATCGCCGAAGGGTGATTATGCGATTCGATCTTAAATACTACACCAAGTCCATCACCAATATCCATCAATCCTGCATTTTCCTCACCCGCTTTCACAAGCATTCTACCCCCTTCTCTTGGAAGAGTTTTCAACCATTTTATTGAGTTCTTATAGCTGCAATGCTCGCTCCACATACCTGAAAATGCACAAAGCTCATTGAAGTTCGGAGTGCGCCCCAGGATCTTCTTTATCATTTCAAATTCTTCCTCTGTAAGCCTTAACTGCTGTGCTGTCTTTACCGTTATTTCCATTTGTTGATTTTATTTGCCTGTTTGCAGGCTTCATTTACCGAGTTGCAAATTTACAAACAATGACTGTTGGCAATAAACATAAATTGTCAACTTTTGAAAAAATAGGGACCTGTGTATCCCGGTAACAAAAAACATGTAAGCACAAGTGGTAATACTACCCTCTTCACCTCGTAGTGCTTGTGCCTAAAGGGTTGACAAACTAAAGGGATTTAAAAAAAACCGGAGGCATAGTGTTCAACAGGTCATTTATAGCTATTTTGCAACGATATTTTAAACCAGACTGCTTGGAGTACTTACTATTTGTCGTCTACCTCATCGTGTTTGCATGGCTTGTCACCCGTATGCGTTTTTTCAATCGCTCCGGTCTCAGTCAGCCGCAACTGATCATCATCTTCCTATTAAAAGTGCTCGCGGGGATATTTTACGGCTGGATAGGCCGCTACTACGGTGGACTTGCGCAAATGGCCGACACCTGGGGGTTTCATCAAAACGGGATCATCGAATACAACCTGTTGCTGACCAACCCAAGTGAATATTTCACCAACCTTTTTTACAATCCTTATGCCGGCGGATTTGAAAAATTCTTCAATGCCGACGAATCGTATTGGAATGATCTGAAGGCAAATGCATTTATCAAGATCCTGTCCATATTCAACATTTTTAGTTTTGGGAACTATTATGTAAATGTGGTCTTTTATAGCTTCGTTTCGCTGTTTGGTCCCGTTGCTATCTACCGGGTGATGACTGATGTGTTTCCCGCCAAAAAGATACCCGTGATGCTGGCTACCTTCCTGGTACCGTCTTTCTTATACTGGACGAGTGGTATTCACAAAGATGGGCTGATCTTCCTTGGCATAAGCCTTATCGTATATCATCTCTATTTTGGATGGAAGGAAAATAAATATGGGGTAAAGCGGATTGCGGGTATACTTCTGGGACTGCTACTCCTGCTGATGTTACGAAATTTTATCCTGGTAGTGATTTTGCCGGCGGTAGTAGCGTGGATACTGGCAAACAGAAGTTCGCGACCGGGCCTGTTTACTTTCGGAGCAGTGTACGTGGCCTTCATCATACTTTTTTTTACCATCAGGTATATTAAACCTGAATTTGATTTTCCCAAGGCCGTGGTTACAAAGCAGCAGGAGTTTATGAAGCTCAAGGGAAATACCAGTATTGAAATCGAAGAACTTCAGCCGACTGCCATAAGTTTCCTGAAAAATATTCCGGTGGCGTTTACGCTGTCAACAATACGCCCCTACCCGGGCGATGTAAGGCACATTCTCTCGCTCGCAGCCGCTGCGGAAATAAATCTCCTTTTGCTATTCTTCCTGGCCTTCCTTTTTCTGCGAAGTAATGGTATGCAATCAAAGAACTTCGTATACTTCTGCGTGTTCTTTTCCTTTTCCCTTTTACTGGCAATTGGTTTCAGTGTCAATAACCTGGGCGCGATAGTCCGTTATCGTAGCGTGCTCATACCGTTGCTTGTAGTCCCAATGGCCGCGCAGATAGACTGGAAGCGTTTAAATACATTTTTCTTCAATGGTATTAAAACAAAAACGAATACGTAGTTTTTGCAGACTAACGGCTGTTCATTTTTAATTTCGTACTGAATTATTCCCCATTTATTCACAATATGACTTTTTCTGCGGAGTTTTTTAAAGCAGATATCCCACTATTTATTAGATTTGTCTTGAATTATTTAAATTATTTTATTTTTTAATTTAAAAGCTTTGATCATGGCAATTTCTAAACTTGAATACATATGGCTTGATGGGTATAAGCCGATCCAGTCACTTCGCAGCAAGACAAAAATTGAAAAGGATTTCAGTGGCAGGCTTGAAGATTGCCCGGTTTGGTGTTTTGACGGTTCGTCTACCGAGCAGGCCCCCGGAGGTTCTTCTGACTGCCTTTTGAAACCCGTATTTATTGCCAAAGATCCTCAAAGGCGCAACGCCTTTCTCGTGATGTGCGAGGTAATGAGTCCAAATGGAATGCCGCATGAATCAAATGGTCGCGCTACAATAGAAGATGATGATAATGACTTCTGGTTTGGATTTGAGCAGGAGTACTTCCTCTGGAATCCGCAAACCGATAAACCACTTGGTTTTCCTGAAGGTGGCTTTCCCGGACCACAAGGTCCCTATTATTGCTCTGTGGGTGCAGCCAACGCATTTGGACGTGCAATCGTAGAAGAGCACCTGGATGCCTGCATCGATGCGGGACTTAACGTTGAAGGCATTAATGCTGAGGTGGCAACCGGTCAGTGGGAATTCCAGATTTTTGCGAAAGGAGCCAAAGCAGCCGGCGACCAGGTATGGGTAGCACGCTACCTGCTTGAAAGAATAGGTGAAAAACATGGTGTTTCAATCAACTGGCATTGCAAACCACTTGGCAACCTGGATTGGAACGGCAGTGGTATGCATGCAAATTTCTCCAATACCACTTTGCGCACTTGTGGTAGCCGGGAAATGTACGAGCAAATCTGCGAGGCATTCAGGCCAGTGGTGAAAGAACATATTGAAGTGTACGGCCCAGACAATCACCTGCGCCTTACCGGTAAACATGAAACGGCTGCAATCAATGATTTCAAATATGGAGTATCCGATCGTGGTGCTTCTATCCGTATCCCGATCGGCACCGTAGAACGTGGCTGGAAGGGCTGGCTGGAAGACAGGCGTCCCAACAGTGCCGCAGATCCATATAAAGTTGCCGCACGAATTGTAAAAACAGTAAAATCTGCGGAAGCAGAAGCACAGGTAAGCGATAAAAAAGTTGCTTAATATTTTTTGCAGACTCTCCTACAAAAAGAAATAAACAGATTATTCAGGGTAAGTGGGGACACCTGCTTACCCTATTGATTTTTTGATACTTTTATCTCAATTAAACAAAAAAACTACATGTCACTACGTTTTAATGCCATCGAACAACTTTCTGCAAGCAGGGAAGTGAAAGTTGAAGGTGCAGCCAAGATTACGGGTATATTCGGAAGCAATGTATTTACATTAAAGACAGCCAGGGAATTTTTGAGCGATGAAGCTTACAAAAGCCTTGCATCGTCTATCAGAGCAAGTCAGAAAATCGACAGGGCTATGGCCAACCAGATAGCCAATGGCATTCGTGCGTGGGCCGAAAGCAGAGGAGTAACACACTTTACACACTGGTTTCAACCACTGACGGGCACTACTGCCGAAAAACACGATTCATTTTTTACGTTGAAAGGTGATGGCACCCCTATCGAACAATTCGAAGGCGATGCACTCATACAACAGGAACCGGATGCATCATCATTCCCAAGCGGCGGATTGCGTGCAACATTTGAGGCACGTGGATATACAGCATGGGATCCCTCATCACCAGCTTTCATTATGGAAATCGGCCAGGGAAAAACGCTTTGCATTCCCACCATTTTTGTTTCCTATACAGGGGATTCACTGGATTATAAAGCTCCATTATTAAAAGCACTGGAGGCATTGAACCACGCTGCTGTGGATGTATGCAACTACTTTGATAAAAATGTAACTAAAGTATCGGCTACACTTGGTTGGGAACAGGAATATTTTGTAATCGATGAAGCGTTGTTCAACGCGCGGCCCGACCTGGTTATGACTGGAAGAACTGTTTATGGACATTCATCAGCAAAGAACCAGCAACTCGAAGATCACTATTTTGGTTCCATTCCTGAAAGAGTGTATGCGTATATGCGCGACTTCGAAACGGAATCGTACAAACTTGGAATTCCTTTGCGTACGCGTCACAATGAAGTAGCTCCTGCACAGTTCGAATGCGCACCTATATATGAAGATGTGAGTGTAGCCGTCGATCACAATGCGTTGTTGATGGACGTTATGGAAAGGGTTGCCCGCAGGCATAGCCTCCGCGTATTGTTGCATGAAAAACCTTTTGCCGGAATCAACGGCAGTGGCAAGCACAACAACTGGAGCATGTCGACCGACACAGGTGTAAACTTATTGGCTCCGGGAAAAACGCCAAAGACGAACCTGATGTTTCTCACTTTCTTTGTAAATACCATCAAAGCAGTTCATGATTATGCTGATGTATTGAGAGCATCGATCGCTTCTGCACCCAACGATCACCGTCTTGGTGCCAATGAAGCTCCTCCAGCTATCATCTCTGTATTCATCGGTCAGTATTTGTCCAAAGTATTGAATGATGTAAAGGAAAGAGTATCCGACAAAATGGATGAAACGGATGAAAGCATGCTAAAGATCGATATCCATAAAAGCATCCCGGAACTGTTGATGGATAATACGGACCGCAATCGCACATCACCATTTGCCTTTACGGGAAACAAATTTGAATTCAGGGCGGTAGGATCATCAGCCAATTGTGCAAATCCAATGACGATCCTGAATACGATCATGGCCGACACGCTAAGACAGTTTAAAAAAGAAGTGGACTCGTTGATTGAAAAAGGAGAGAAAAAAGAAATCGCCATCATGCATACGATTCGCCAATATATTGTTGCCAGCGAAAAGGTGTTGTTTGAAGGTGATGGATATAGCGAAGCATGGGAAAAAGAAGCGGAAAAGCGCGGACTTCCCAATGTAAAAACCACACCGCTTGCACTTGATGCCATGGTAACTGAGAAAGCCAAGAAACTTTTCGAAAGCAATAATATCTATACTCATTCCGAACTGGAAGCCCGCCATGAAATTGAACTTGAAAAGTATATTAAAAAAGTTCAGATCGAAAGCAGGATCATGGGCGAAATTGCAACTAGTCACGTATTACCAGCGGCTATCCGATACCAAAACCTGCTATCGAACAATATCCGTGGATTGAAAGAAGCCGGTATCAGCGAATCAGGATATGCCAATCAAAAACAAATCCTCGAAAAAATATCGGAACATATTTCCAATACCAGCGATCTGGTAGAAAGAATGATCGAAGCAAGGAAGATTTGTAATAATATGGAGAACACGAGAACGAAAGCAATCGCTTACCAAAGCCAGGTAAAAGATACTTTCTTCGACCAGATCCGCTATCATGTAGACAAACTGGAATTGCTGGTAGATGATAGGGAGTGGTATTTGCCGAAGTATAGGGAGATGCTGTTCTTGAGATAAAAGATAAAAACTAAAAGATAAAAGTTGTCTTAGATCGGAGTGTTCGACCTAAGACAACTTTTATCTTTTAGTTTTTATCTTACTGGAAATTCGCCCTCATGACTCTCAAAACATTCTCCCCCAATATTTTTTTAATCGACTTTTTTGAATAGCCTCTTCTCAATAATTCTTCAGTGATCTTTGGATAGGTAGTTACATCATCCATCCCTACTGGAAGTGAGCTCACGCCATCATAGTCGGAACCTAGTCCTACGTAATCGTCGCCTACAAGTTTTACGATGTAATCAATATGATCAACCAGTTGAGCAAGTGTTGGCTGCACTTTCTTCATTTCACCGCGAAAGTATTGGCGCCAGGCGGTGCGCACTGCCGCTGAATCTGGTTGCAACGCATACATTGAATCCAGGAATCTTTTTCGAATCGAACCGGTAAGTTGTTCGGATTGCTCATCATACTCTTTGCTAATAAAGCCAGAATAAAAATTAATGCAAATGACTCCGCCATTTTTGGCAACTGCCCTGATCTGGTCATCTTTTACATTTCGAAATACGGGGCAAATACTCCAGACGGAGCTGTGTGAAAGTATTACGGGTTTAGTGGTAACAGCCAGTGCATCGTAAAAAGTTTGTTCCCCGGTGTGTGACAAGTCGACTATTATCCCTAGCTCATTCATTCGCTTAACCACCTTTCTGCCAAAATCAGTTAAACCTTTATGTGTAAGTGAGGCGGGTCGGGTAGTTTCATCCATTGCACTGCTGGCCCAGCTTGTGCTGTTGTTCCAGGTAAGCGTGAGATAGCGCATATCCATGGCATGCAGGGAATCGAGCTTCTTCAGATCATCCTCGATCATATGACCACCCTCCACTCCTACCAGTGCAACCAGCTTATGCTGACGAATGCCTTTTTTTACTTCGGGGTAATTTCTTGCCAAAACCATTTTAGTAGGGTTTCGCAACACAAGTACATTCAGGGAGTCGATTTCTTCTACTGCATCTTTATAATAACCCTGAGAGCTCCTTGCCTTCTCACCCGTCCAGATTGAAAAAAACTGTACATCCAGTCCCCCTTCTTTCCATCGCACCAGGTCGCTATGACCTTCCTTTACACGATTTGAGATATCAATACCATCGAGCACTGCTGACGAAAGCACATCATTGTGCCCGTCGGCCACTACAGCTTTTTTATGTAGTCTTTTTGCATTCTGTGCATGTAAATCGAGGAAGCAAACAAATGTAATTATCAAAAGAAAAAATCTCATTAAAAGCAGTTTATCCTAAAAATAAAAAATCCCGGTGGTATACCGGGATTTACTTTATACATAGGATAGATTACTGGTTGGATGGATTGTTATTCGGTTGTGTTGCAGGCCTTGTAGCTTTATTATCAAATGTCGAGCTTTGCTTGATAGATCCAGCTTTATACGAAGGACAGTAGTATTCAATAGTATACTGGGCATCTATATAGCTCAGGTCGTATTCAATTACTTCACCAGTGACAATGATACCACTTGACCTATTATAGAAATCACGTGTTCCGTAGTTACCAAAGTTTCCGTACATCACACTTCCTTCATATGGAAGATAACTTCCCCACGAACGGATAACCGTATATCCATAATTGGTTTCAACTACATAATAGGAACAATAAGGATCGCTGTACACAACATCGCCCCTTTCCTGGCTTAACCAATAATTTTCGTCATTATTCCGTGGTACATCATTCCTGGTGCAACTCGCCAGGATGAAGGCGGTAAATAATGCGAGCGATGAGAGTAGAAATATTTTTTTCATGGCATTAACTTTTTATTTTTTTTCCAGACATTTTTTGTTTACGTACATGAGAAGGCAAACAACGGGCAGAAGTTTGATTACGGTTTGTTAAAATAACGGACGTGTTTCACGCAAAGGTGCAAAGGTTAAAAGGCGGGCAACAAAGTATTCTTTGCGTCTTGCTTTTTAACGTTTGCTCCTTTGCGTGTAAACGAAATTTTTTAATAAAAAAAACCTCCAATCCTGGAGGTTTTCGATTATCTGTTAAAAGTTATTTTTATTTCAGCTCAAACCCGTCGAGAAACTTTGTGTTAAAATCTCCTGAAAGAAATCTTTCGTCACGCATGAGTTGCAGATGGAAAGGTATGGTTGTTTTTACACCTTCAATTACGTACTCACTCAATGCACGATGCATGGTGTTGATTGCTTCGTTTCTTGTTTGTGCGATTGTGATCAGCTTCCCGATCATCGAATCATAATATGGAGGAATCACGTACCCGGCATAAGCGTGACTATCTACACGCACTCCATGTCCACCCGGCTGGTGCAATACGGTAATCCTACCAGGCGAAGGACGGAAGTCGTTATAAGGATCTTCAGCATTGATGCGGCATTCTATTGAGTGCATCTGCGGGATATAATCCTGTCCCGAGATTTTTTCACCCATCGCAATCTTTACCTGCTCTTTAATGAGGTCGAAATTGATTACCTCCTCCGTTACACAATGCTCTACCTGTATCCTGGTATTCATTTCCATGAAATAGAAATTGCGATTCTTATCAACTAGAAACTCGACCGTGCCCACGCTTTCATAGTTGATAGCACTTGCAGCTTTCTTGGCGGCTTCACCCATTTTATAGCGAAGTTCATCCGTCATGAAAGGTGATGGTGACTCTTCTACAAGCTTCTGGTGGCGACGTTGGATAGAACAGTCCCTTTCGCTCAGGTGACAGACATTGCCATACTGATCGCCGGCAATTTGTATTTCGATATGTCGTGGTTCTTCTACGAATTTTTCCATGTAGATACCATCATTTTTGAAAGCGGCCCCTGCTTCTGCTTTGGCAGTATTATATGCACGCTCCATTTCACTTTCTTCCCACACTATCCGCATACCTTTACCACCGCCACCGGCAGTAGCTTTAAGAATGATGGGGTATCCCATATCTTTTGCCAGGCTATTTGCTTCTTCAAGGCTTTGTAAAAGGCCTTCACCACCAGGTACTACCGGAACTCCCGCCTTGATCATCGTTTCCTTAGCCGTTATCTTATCGCCCATGGAATTGATCATTTCCGGTGTGGGACCGATGAATTTTATACCATGGTCATTGCATATCTGCGCAAACCTTGCGTTTTCTGCAAGAAATCCATAACCAGGATGTATTGCATCAGCATTGGTAATCTCCACCGCGGCCATCAGGTGCGGGATATTCAGGTAAGAGTCGCTGCTTTGGGGCTTTCCTATACAAACCGCTTCATCGGCAAACTTCACGTGCAAACTGTCGCGATCAGCAGTTGAATAAACCGCCACGGTTTTAATACCCATCTCGCGACAGGTTCTTATTACGCGCAGTGCTATCTCACCTCGGTTAGCGATCAATATCTTTTTAAACATCAGATTTTTTCTTTTTGGAATTAGCGGGAAGCAAATTGGCTATGCTTTAAAAAAATCCCTTATGCCGGTTCCACAAGGAACAGTGGCTGATCATACTCAACGGGTGATGCATCTTCCACCAGCACTTTTACAATTTTTCCTTTCACCTCGCTTTCAATTTCATTGAATAGTTTCATAGCCTCGATGATACAGACTACTTTGCCTGCAGTGATATCGCTGCCCACTTCTACCAGGTTGGGTTTGTCGGGCGACGCCTTCCGGTAAAACGTTCCAATCATTGGGCTTTTAATGGTAATCAGGTTTGAAGCTGGAGCCTCGGTCGCTGCCTTGGGCTTTTCCTGCGAAGCTGCTGCTGAGGACGCTGCCGCGGCAGGTGCCGGCGCTGCACTGTATGCAGGTACGCTGTGCACAGGACCGGATACCATATGTGTCACTTGTTCTTCTTTCTGCTTAATGGTTACCCTGAAGTCTTTTTGCTCAATCGTCAATTCACCAATATTAGACTTGTTGATCATTTTGATCAACTCCTGTATTTGCTTGAAGTCCATGTTTTTCAATTTAGAAAGGAGTTTTGGTTTGGAAAGGAGGGCTAAGATAAAGAAATCAAAGCCAGCAATTCAAGGATTTTTATTTGATTTTGACCTAAAAAGGGGTAAAATAGATATAAAACAGCCCAAAACCGGGCGATTTCGGGCAATTTTTAATTAAAATTCGTTGCTACTCTTTTACGCGTTCTACGTATTCACCGCTTTTTGTGTTCACCCTGATCAATTCACCTTCATTTACAAACAAGGGCACATTCACGGTTGCTCCCGTTTCCACAGTAGCCTGTTTCAAAGTCCTGGTGGCAGTATCACCTCTCAAACCGGGTTCAGTATAGGTAACCAGTACAACGATTTTGTCGGGCAATTCCACGCTCATCGGCAGTTCTGTTTCGGTATTAAATAAAACACTCACCTCCTGGCCTTCCTTAAGAAACTGTGGTGCATCCACCATTGTTTCCTGCAGCGCTACCTGTTCGAAAGTTTCTGTATCCATGAAATTGTAACCGGTGTCATCTTTATAAAGGAACTGGTAAGTCTTTCTTTCCACCCGAATCGGGAAAATGTTGTCGCCTGAGTTCCAGGTTTTTTCAATAGAGCGGTTATTATCAACCCCTTTTAATTTCGCCCACACTTTTGCGGCGGCACGGGCCGTTTTGTTTTCACCAAACTCCACTACGGAGTATAAGCTTCCATCCAATTTGATGATGAGGCCCCTGCTGATATCTGATGTTGTAGCCATTCGGGTTTTAATTTAAGGCCGCGAAGATAAGGCAAATACATTTCACGCAAAGCCGCAAAGACAGCAATAGATAGAATGCAATTTTCCCATTGTTATCATTTACCTCGCCCGGTGAAAGCTTCTTCAAACAAGCTAAGATGCGTTAGCAATTCCCCAAATTATTATTCGATTGATGTAGAATGCGGTCCAAACTTTCTGGGAACAAAATTGCAAGCTGCTTTAAATCAAAGGTTTATTTTTTGATTTGTAATTAAAGCCTAACAGGTTCAATTCTGGCAGGATTTTCTTACAAATGGTTGTGGAGTTAAACGAACACCGCATGCACCCAACGCAACATAAAGCTTTTGCAATCTGCTTGCTCATCTTCTCAGGCACTTTTTTACCAATCACTCATTGTTTAGCTCAAGATAATCCTGCTGATTCTACTTATAAAACTGTTGTGGCAGGGAGCCAGTATGCAACCAGCAGTCAGCATCAGAAACGCTGGGGTAAGCATTACCGCCAGGAATGGAACACTCCTGTAAAAGTGAAGGTGGTGATGCTTGATACGCTTGCCGGCGGACTTACTGCATACCAGGAAGGTGGAGGCAGGCAAAGTAAAACATTAAGATTGCGCGATGCAAGGGGTCGGGAATATGTGTTGCGGAGTATCGACAAAACGTTTGGTAAAGCATTACCTGAAATAGCCCAGGGCACTTTTATTGAAGCCATTGCCAACGACCAGGTGTCGATCGGTCACCCTTACTCTGCAGTTACAATCCCACCCATGATGGAAACCGCAGGCATCTATCATACCAATCCCCAGATAATATTTATTCCAAAACAAGCGGCATTGGGCACTTTCAGTGATGCATACGGGGATATGCTGTACCTCTTTGAGCAGCGGCCCGATGAAGATTGGTCGGATGCAAGCAATTTTGGGAACTCAAAAAAAATTATCGGTACAGAAAAACTACTGGAGAAACTTTATAATAAAAACACCAACCGGGTAGATCAAATAGCTTTTGTACGTGCACGCCTGTTTGATTTTATTATTGGTGACTGGGGTAGACATGAAGACCAGTGGCGCTGGGCAGAAATAGAAAAAGGTTCACAGAATATCTATAAACCAATACCTCGTGATCGAGACCAGGCTTACACAAAATTTGATGGAAACATGGTCACCTTTTTATTTGCAGCCGCAGGATTTGACCACCTGCAGTCTTTTGATAATACGATTGCCGATATTACCACATATAATTTCCCAGCGCGCAACCTTGACAGGTTTATGGCTAATGAAATATCCAAACAGCAATGGGAAGGAATAGCGCGTGACCTGCAACAGAAATTAACCGACCAGGTAATTGAACAGGCAATAAGACAAATGCCCCCTGAAGTATTTCCGCTCTCCGGCGAAGAAATTATAAGCAAATTAAAATCTCGAAGAGATCACCTCATAGAATATGCGGATACTTATTACCGGTTCCTGGCCGAATATGTAGATATAACTGGTTCAAATGAAAATGAACTGTTAGTAGTAGACCGTAGCACCGATGATATCACTAACGTTAAAATATTCCGGATCAGCAAAGACGGGACTGCGGAAAAGCTCCCTTTTTATACGCGCAGTTTTTATACTTCAGAAACAAGGGAAATCCGCTTATACGGTATGGAAGGGAACGACCGTTTTGAAATATCGGGAAACACAGGGCGTGGTCCACTTCTGCGGGTAGTACCAGGTGCGGGAAACGATATTGTTTCCGACAAATCTGAAGTAGGCGGCCGGGGAAAAATGACTCGCGTCTATGACAACCAATCCCCCGAACTGGCGGGTTCAAAAGAAACAAAACTTCGTATATCATCCGATTCGGCATTAAACAATTTCCAATACCAGCATTTTGAGTATAATAAAAAGGGATTCGTGTTCCGACCAGGTGTAACAATTGGTGTAGGTTATCAAATTCAAAAACAAAGCTGGCGTAAAGAACCATTTGGATCGGAGCATAAATGGATGGCTTATTATGGACCTAACCGCGGCGCCGTTGCTTTTGAATATAAGTATACAGTAAACCAGCTTATTGGTAAATGGAATGCAGTAGTGCTGGGACGATTGGATATACCCTATGTGGCCAATTATTTTGGAACGGGCAATGAATCAGTGATGTCCGAAGATATAAACCGCAAGTTCTACCGCTACCTTGCTACTGCATTCAGAGCAGGGATACAACTCAACAGGCTTGTAGATTCAGTTCATTATTTTGCTATAGGTACTTCTTATCAAACGGTAAATATCAGGGAGAATGAAGATAGATATGTCGGGAAAGAATTTTCCGGTATCCCGGAATCAGCTTTGGTACGAAATCAATATGCCGTGGCTGATGCGATGTACCGTTATGAAAACAGCGATCACCCGGTAGTTCCCCGTAAAGGATTTGCCTTCGACCTATCGGCGGCTTATAATCGGAACCTTAATGACGGCGACAGGAGTTTTACGAGGTATGCATCGTCTATTTCTGCTTACCTGCCCTTTCTACGTGTATTTTCACTGGCAGTGAGAGCCGGAGGGTCTACTGTAACAGGCAATCCTGAATTTTTCCAACTGGCTACATTAAGCGGTAAAGACAATTTGCGGGGTTATCGTCGTCAACGGTTTTATGGCAAAACAAGTTTCTACAACAACAATGAGTTGCGGCTTCTTTTCAATACCAGAAACCGTTTGTTCAATGGCACAACCGGGGTACTGGTATTTGTTGACCAGGGCCGGGTATGGCAACCTGGTGAAGTATCTGATAAATGGCATGTAGGCTATGGAGCCGGCGTATTCGTGGCACCGTTCAACCGGATTGTCCTTAATGCTTCGTATGGACTTTCAGATGAGGACCGCGTGATACATATGCGAATTGGCTTCTTATTTTAGATATTCTATAGGTGATAACGCAAAGAGCGAGAAACACTTTGCGTTGCTGCATAATTCTGCTGTCCAGGCGAATACTCTGCTGACTTTTTTTGCCTTGATGCAAAAAAAGTAACAAAAAAAATCAAGGCTTCAGAAAAATTGCACTTCTTGGCGTTCTTTGCGAGCAACTTTTCGAAACGCAGGCACTCGCTTCGAACAGTAGAATATTACATGATACTAAGCGCTCGCCACCCACGTTTCACCGCCTCCGGCGGTGTCGCCTTACACCGTAATTTTCTTAACGCCATTTACCTCGTGCATAATAATAAAAAACTTTGCGTGCTTTGCGCTTCTTCGCGCTCTTTGCGGGCAACTTTTCGATACGAAGGCACTCGCTTCGAACAGTAGAAATATTACATGATACTAAGCGCTCGCCGCCTGCGTTTCACCGCCTCCGGCGGTGTCGCCTTACACCGTAATTTTCTTAACGCCATTTTTCTGAGGCCATCTACCTCGGGCATAATAATAAAAAACTTTGCGTGCTTTGCGATTCTTCGCGCTCTTTGCGGGCAAACTTCGCTCCCGCCCTTTTTCTCGCTCTAGCCCTCTTATACCTATCTTTGCCCCGCAAAATAATTTCCTCATTCCCTAACTGAATTTTCATGAAAGTTACTGTCGTAGGTGCCGGTGCTGTAGGTGCAACCTGTGCCGATAATATTGCGCGTAAAGAACTCGCAAATGAATTAGTATTACTGGATATCAAAGAAGGCCTGGCCGAAGGTAAAGCCCAGGATATGATGCAAACAGCCACCCTGCTTGGATTTGATACGAAGATTATCGGCTCTACCAATGATTACACTAAAACTGCCGGCAGTGATGTTGTTGTTATAACTTCTGGTATTCCCCGCAAACCAGGGATGACGCGTGAAGAACTAATTGGCACCAATGCAGGTATCGTAAAAACAGTTTGTGAGAATATCCTGAAACATTCACCTAATGCAATCATTATAGTTATTAGCAACCCGATGGATACGATGACCCAGTTAGCATTGTCAGCTACGGGTTTGCCAAAACATCGCATCATTGGAATGGGTGGCACACTCGACAGCAGCCGCTTCAAATACCAATTGAGCCAGCACCTGGGATGCAGCCCTTCGGACCTTAATGCTGTAGTGGTGGGCGGCCATGGAGATACTACAATGATTCCTCTCATCCGTCTTGCCACCTGGAATAGTGTTCCTGTTTCTAATTTTCTGAGTGCTGAGCAGCAGGAAAAAATTGTAAAAGATACAATGGTGGGCGGCGCCACACTCACTGCATTGATAGGAACTTCTGCCTGGTATGCACCCGGAGCTGCAGGTGCGGCGCTAGTAGAATCGATTGTGCGCGATGAAAAGAAATTGTTTACCTGTTGTGTCCCACTCGATGGAGAATATGGCCAAAAAGATATTTGCCTGGGTGTACCAGTGATCATCGGGAAAAATGGCTGGGAAAAAATCATCGATTTCAAACTGAATGAAAGTGAGCAGGCAGCCTTTAATAAGAGTGCTGAAGCGGTGAGGAGTATGAATGACGTATTGAAAACTCTATAGCGCTTTGAGCTACGAGCCTCGAGCTGCGAGCAAGAACTCAGGGTTCGAACCTCGCAGCTCGAGGCTCGCGGCTCGAAGCCCTTATTGCTTTATAATTTTAACTCCCTTCCTGGACTGCCCATTACCCCATTCCACTACTACATGATACGTACCCGGAGGAAGTTTGCGCATGTCTACATTCAACTGGTTATTTCCTGGCAGCAGGTTATTTCGTTGCTCTCTTACCAATGCTCCCCTGTTGTCAAAAACCCTGATACCAGCTTGTGATCCTGTAACAGTGCTGAGATTGACAAAAAGTTGTTCATTCACAGGATTCGGCCACACTCTCCAATTGTCGGGTTTGCCACATTCTAATCGTATAATGCTGGTGTACTGAATTTTTCCATCAAAATCCATTTCGGCAATACGGTATACAGCTCCTGTAGCTACAGGATTGTTGTCGGTAAAAGAATAACTCTGGTCGGTATTACTGTTGCCTGCGGCCTGTACCGTGCCGATGGAGGTCCAGTTGCTACCATTTTCACTCCGCTGTACTTCAAAATGACTGGCGTTCATTTCCTGGCCCGTTTTCCAATTGATAATTGCCCGGTTATTATTTTCGTCACAGCGTGCATTGAATAATACAAATTGCACCGGCAACGCGTTGTTAAGTGCTGATAAGGTCCATCGTGAGAAATCAGCGATTCCCGTCTTCTCGACATAATTTGCCACAATATCTCGCGATGTAAAACCCTGGTTGCTCCAGTTAGTAAGGTCTGTGCTTTTCCACATTACAAGGGTGGCTTCGTTTAAGGGACCCAGTTCAGCATCAAAATATTTGAATCGCAAAGTTGCATTCAGTGCCACATTGTTTGTTGGATTAATATCAAAATACCGGGAGATACTGCCCATACCCACGCCTGTTGCCTGCGATACATGTCCTCTCCTGATAGTAGTAGTTCCGAGATTAGCAGTACTGCTGATAACGGCACCAAGGTTTCCGGGATTAATTGATGAAGGTGCATTGAGTGTTTTAACTATTTCAACATATCCGCCTGCAGGTCCGATGATACGGCTTGTTTCCGATTCACCATTTAATAAAGCAAGTGGATCGAGCAGTATATTTTTACTGTTCAGGTCGATCAATCCCGACTCAAAATTGATGGATGAACCGATCTCAAGGTTTCGTAGCAAAGACAATTTTACTGCTCCTGTTTTTGCAATCTGCATGATATCAAAAAGGATACTGCTATTGCCTGAAATGGTATTATTGGCATTGCCAGTAAATCGAAAGGCTCCTTCACCCGGTGCCTGGTTGATTGTACCATCATTATCAAGATTCATATCCTGCAGCGTAATCACGACACCCCCTGTTGTTTTCAAAGTGGCACCTGATTGCACTTTAAGGGTATTTTGTGTGAATGCAAATACTGCCCACATCAAAAAGCTACAGAGAAGGTAAAGTTTACGATACATGGCATTGATTTTATGATATTAAAAATAGCATACCTGTTGTCGTTACCTGCGTGCGTTTAGTAAGCGGCAGTAGCAGGTTAGCGGATGGTAGAGAAGGAGAAAGAGAGCGGGAAACAGAGCGAGAGCGAGGGGGGAACCAACTTGCGCGTATTTCACACACTTTCCTACGGCTCCCGCTCTGTTCCCCGCTCTTTATTTTCCTTGTTTATATTGTCATATTCTCATACTAATTTGCAGCAAACCTTCCTTCGTCATGAAAATCATCCTGTCATTATCATTCCTGATGTTCTTTATGGCCGCCAATGCACAAACCAGGCTGCAGCCAGGTTTTGATCCCCGCGAGTATGGCGAAATGCTATCACTAGCTTTTTTTAGTTCGAGTATTCCCGATTCGATAGAAAGAATGAAAACAAAAGATCGTTACCAGATGGCGTATCGATCACCGGAAGTAGGTTTTAAGAATCGCTGGACGCTCTACTTGCGTGATGATAATGTTGCCCTGATCGATTTGAGAGGTACAGTGGGACAGCTTGCCAGTTGGATGGCGAATTTTTATGCAGCCATGTTACCGGCTATCGGAAGCCTGCAACTGAATGACAGTACGACTTTCACGTACCAACTATCTGCCGATCCAAAAGCAATGGTGCAGGCTGGCTGGACTATCGGCATTGCCCATATGGCCCCGGAAATAGTTGAAAAAATCAATGCTTACCATCGCAACAGTAGTATCAGGGAGTTTTTAATATTTGGTCACAGCCAGGGCGGCGGCCTCGCATTTTTGCTCCGCTCCTATCTCGAATACCAAAAGATAAAAGGATCCATTCCGTCCGACATCATTTTTAAAACTTATTGCAGTGCAGGGCCGAAGCCTGGAAATATGTTTTATGCGTATGATTTTGATTTCATCACGCGCAATGGTTGGGCCTTCAATGTTGTAAACGCTGCTGACTGGGTTCCGGAAGCTCCCTTATCCATTCAAACTTTAAATGACCTTAACCCTGCTAATCCGCTTATACATACCAGGGCTGCATTAAAAAAACAGAAACTAATGGTGCGTGTTGCCGGCGGAATGATTTATAACAAACTCGAACGTCCCCCACGTAAGGCGCAAAAAAAATATGAAAAATACCTCGGTCATGTAGTTTATAAAAAAGGCGTAAAGAAAGTGTTGCCCCAATTAAAAGAACCGGAATATGCGCATGGCAGCAATTATATGCGTGCAGGCACACCAGTTATATTAATGCCGGATGATGAATACAATAAGTTGTTCCCGGAAAAAGAAGGCAGTTACTTCACGCATCACCTGTTCAGGCCATATTACTTTTTGCTAAAAAAATGGTATCCTAATTATTGAACCATCAATTTAAGCACAACATCTTTTTCGCCCTTACGGGTGAACCTGTAAAAATATAAGCCCTTGCTTAAGGTGCCTGTTGGCACAACCGTTTGAATGTCGACGATGGAAGTTTCATAAATTTTCTGACCACCGAGATTATATACCTGTAATTGTATTTCCTCTGATACATCAGCCGCAAGCACAAAAGAATTTTGCCCGCGCGCTACCGGGTTGGGATAAACTATAAAGGGCAACTCCCCGAGATAATAAACTGTTTCAACGTCCGAATACACTTTCTTATCACCCTGTAGATCTATCCGGATGCGATAAATATTGGCCCCTTTCAAAAGAGGGTCAGTGAAATTGTATATAAGGCCTGCTATGGTTGTCGTTTGCGCTACCGTTAACCAATTTTGTCCATCAAATTTTTCCAGTGTAATCTTTTGAACACGGTAAATTGATCCTAATACCAGTTCAAGCCTGCCTGCGTTACCGGTAGAGGTAGCAAGGAATGTCCGGATATAACATTCCACACCCTGCGTTTCATAATTGAATCCATAACTCCTTACTCCCGTTTTATTATCCAGGATTGGCGCTATCGCATAATAACGAAACGGGTTACCCTGCGAAGGAAGTAGCACTAATGTATCTTGCGACGCAAGAAAAGGTTCCATATATTTTTCACCTAACCTATACACCTGGTATCTGTTTACACCCGGTACGCGGTTCCAGTAAAATAAAAATGAATCCGGGCAGTTGAATCCTACATAGGTATTGATGCGTTTGGAAATGGTGAAAGTATCGGTAGTAAAAACCTGTGACGTAGTACGCATGCGTAATAATGCCGTCGTAAATGTATCCTTTGGCGTCCAGGCCAGGTAGCCTGTACTGAGGTTTACAGAACTATTGATCGGTTGCCAACTAGCACCCTTATCAATGCTTGATTCAAGTATTGCATTCGTCTCACCAAGATTGGATTCCCAACGTAACAGATTTTTACGGTCGGGAAATAAATTATCTTCCTTACCCGGGTAGTACCAGGTAAATGTTTCCAGTGTATCCAGTTGAAAAACGATGGCAAAAGGCTGACTACTTATACTGGTAAGATTTGTTCCGATGATTTTTAATTCGTAGTCTCCTGGTATGGGATTATCGATGGTAACCTGCTCCACGTTGTTCAATGTATCCCTTTTTCTAACCGGCAATTTTAAAAGTGAATCTGCATGAGCGGCATGACTAAGTACCCAGGGCAACCAGGTATTTCCGGACACTGGCGTGCTCACCTGCAAATCCAAATCATTCCGCAATGATTTGCTGGCATTGGCAGCGGCCGGTGGATCGTTCCATACCAGTGTAACTTTTAAAAGTTTACAATTGGGAAGTATAGTTAATCCAAATGTTTGGGTGCCCCCCTGTGAAATGGTCCCGGTAAAAAAACGATTGTTGAACAAACCCTGCATGGCCTTGCAGGCATTAGCTGATCCGTAGCCTGATGCATAATCAATTCCAACTGGTCCTGTATCATCCGCACTATTTAGCAACACTGCCTTGATAAGATCAGATGGTGGTAATGAGCCATAAGTTTTTTTATACGCGTCCTGCAACGACAATGCGATACCAGATACGATCGCCGCTGCCCCACTGCTTCCGTCTAATCCAAATGCAACCAGATCTGGTTTTACTCGCCCATCGTAAGCCGGTCCTTTCGAGCTTGGTGCCAATACATTCCCGATTGAATCTGTATGACCTACCGTTATAATATTCTTCGCCATCTTAAAACTACCTGTCAGGTTTGCATAACCTGCGATGCCGGCATAGGGACCAATGGCACTGGCTTGTGTTCCACTATTACCCGCCGAAAAAACATGCAGTAGCGCAGGTCTTATTGTAGCGTTGGCATCATATGCCATTGCATCGGCACCATAGTAGTTTTCAATGCCGGTTCCATAAGAGTGATTTTGCACGCTGATATTATATTGCTGGTAATAAGCCTCCGGCTCCGGCATGAGGTTGGTGAAATTTGCAGAACTTAAATTGGCAGCTTTGGCAAAGCCCTTTCCTTCATAATATGTATTGCCTGCCCCGGCGATAATTGTAGACATTATCGTGGCATGACTGCTGAGAGTTGTCGACGTGAGTGCAGTTGGGACATAACGACCTTTATAATCTATATCAGTTGTGTCGGGCCTGTTTTCTTTTACAGACACCATTAATCCCTGCCCGTCGAATAAGGGAAACCTGTTGTGCAGCAAATTTCCTTTGTTGGTACTAATATCGAAATTGCTCACAGCTACTTCCTCCTTTGGTATTCGCTGTACATCAATAAACAAAACCTCACTGCGTGTAACTATCGAATCAATAATATTTCTCCAGCTTGTACGAATAATGAAAACGCCGGCTCTGCTGTAAACATAATCGGGTAATACCCCTAGCTGCGTGATCATAAAATCCCGGAAGCCTATTGTATCAGACACAGATATGACATAGATGCCCGTAACCGGCATAGCACCCCTGGAAGCGCTAACGCGAAGAGCCGGTGAAAATTTTTCAATGTTTTTAGGGGAAATTTGAGAATATGCTAACGAATTAAACGCCAGAGTGAATAAAAGTAAAAATACATGGGGGTATTTAATAATTGTTCTTTTCAGAGGATCGGGAAGCATTCTATTAAATTAATATTTATCCGAATTCATCATACAAACATCCGTAATTTTTTTGTTCACGTTATTGGAAATGGATAAAATTCGTTTGTATCTTAACCCTACCATCCAATCTACCGATGAGATTATTAATTCCCACACACTAAAACAACACACATGAAGTTTAACACCAAAACCTTGTCTTTGCTCGCTGTAATTTCAGTAGGCATGCTGGCATGTACCAAAGATGCCAAAGATGTGAACCAGGAAGAAATTTCTTCTGAGACACTTACAAAGATTACTAATCATGGCTTCGGTACTTCTACAGTAGAACGTACGGATGGCGGTTATCTTGTTGAAGGTGACATTCTTCTTACCGAAGAATTTTTAAATACCGCACCAGGTGGTAATTATTTAAGAATTGCAAATGATGAACAGTATCGAACTACTAACCTGGTAACCGGTCTGCCCCGGACTATTACGGTGAGTATTTCCTCCATGTTGCCTGTCTCCTATGTAGCGGCACTCGATGAAGCATTAGCACGTTATAATGCGCAGAATTTACAATTAACCTTCACACGCGTATCTGCAGGTGGCGACATCGACATCGTAAAAGGTGGTGGCAACTATCTTGCCTCCGCAGGTTTCCCTTCTGGTGGTCAGCCCTACGGTCAGGTAAAAGTTAACTCACGGGCTATCGGCAATCAGCCACTGGGTACAGTAGCTACAATCCTGGCCCATGAAATCGGTCATTGCATCGGTTTCCGTCATACCGATTATATGAATCGCGCATATAGCTGTGGTGGCGCTGCCGCTAATGAGGGTGCATCTTCAGTAGGTGCAGTTCATATCCCAGGTACTCCAACCGGGCCGGATTCTGGTAGTTGGATGCTTTCCTGTATCGGTAGTGGTCAAAATCGTCCTTTCAATAATAATGACAGAACTGCTTTAGGTTATTTGTATTAATAATCCCTGTTCTCAATAAGAAGCTCCGCCCATTTGTGGCGGAGTTTTTTATTTCACCAATTGAAAACAATAGCGAAATAATCTTCCTTCAAAATCAAATGGTGTAGTAGCCCTGGTAATGTCTTTTATTTTTGACGTATGTAGGTGCTGGCTATCGAGAACAAACTTTCTTGCATTTGTACTGAAATACAGTACACCATCATTTTTTAAGCCGGCGAGGCATAAATTGATCAACTCAGTATGATCGCGCTGTATGTCCAGGATGCCTTCCATTCTTTTACTATTGCTGAATGTAGGTGGATCCATAACGATGATATCGAAATAACCGGGCCTTATGGTTTTCAGGTACTCCATTACATCCGCATGCGTAAACACTGCATGTTGGTCATAATCCGGAAACATGCTTTCGAAATCATTCAGTTTAAAATTCTTCTCTGCCCACGCCAGGTAAGTGCGTGAAAGATCAACCGTAATTATTTCACTGGCTTTACCTGCTGCTGCGTATACGGAAAATGAACCTGTGTAGGCAAAAAGGTTCAATACCTTCTTTCCTTCACTTTGATCCCTTATCATTTGCCGGGTAGTGCGATGATCCAGGAAAAGACCGGTATCCAGGTAATCGCTGAGGTTTACAATAAACTTAAGTCCGTTTTCAGTAACTACAAATTCATGTTGCTCATCACCCGTTTTCTGATACTGGCCCAGTCTGCCTGGTTTACGTTGTCTTAATTTCAGGTAAATATTCTCCCGCTGCACGGGCAGAATTTCAAGAATCACTTCAATCGTTTTTTCCATCCATATATCATGTTCTTCATCGGTCATGCCATGCCTACGTTTATACTCCGCTACATATAATCTATCTTCATAAAATTCAATACATAAGGGAAATTCCGGCAAGTCATGATCATAAAGCCGGTAGCAGGAAACCTGCAACCGCCGGGCCTGTTTTCCCAGGTGCCGGTATACTTTTAAAAGCCTGTTGCGGAACATATTTAATTTTTCATCCTGCATCTTTCAACTAAGTTTTTTCACGAAATTTACTCTCCCGCACATGTATGCAATTGTAGACATAGAGACGACAGGTTCATACGCCGCTGCCAATGGTATAACAGAAATTTCCATTCACGTTTTTGATGGCAACAAAGTAGTGGAAATATTCGAGACCCTTATCAATCCATGCCAGCCTATTCCCCGTTATATACAGGCAATGACGGGCATAACGGATGATATGGTAGCACAGGCACCTACTTTTGATAAAGTAGCGGATAAAATCCATTCAATACTGGAGGGGAAGGTCTTTATCGCCCATAATGTAAATTTTGATTACTCATTTGTAAAAGCACACCTGGCGGAGCATGGCTATGTATTCAATAGCAAAAAATTGTGTACGGTTCGCCTGAGCCGTAAAATATTCCCCGGTTTTCAATCTTACAGTCTCGGAAATATTTGTGACTCCCTGGGTATACTCATACGTGACCGGCACCGTGCAGGAGGTGATACAGAGGCAACGGTTCAATTATTCCGTTTGCTGTTGGAAAACGACAAGGATCAGTTTATTCAAAAAAGTCTTTTGCGCAATTCGGGGGAACAAAAATTGCCGCCGAATGTACCCAAAGAACATTTCGATCGCCTGCCCTACACACCAGGTGTATATTATTTTCATAATGAGAAAGGCAAGATCATTTATGTTGGCAAAGCCAATAACATCCGTTATCGTGTAAACAGCCATTTCAGTAATAATTCCGATAGCAGGCAAAAACAAAATTTTATCAGGCATACATATGCTATCAGTTTTCAGCCATGTGCTACAGAACTGATGGCTCATATACTTGAGTCCACAGAGATAAAAAAACTATGGCCGATCTTTAATTATTCTCAAAAAAGGTGGGAGGACGTATACGGAATATTTTCGTATGAAGACCAGAATGGTTATCAACGACTGGCTATTGAAAAAAACAAAAGCCGGTTAAACCCGGTATACAGTTTCCATTATCTTGTCGATGGGCATGCTATCATGCGGCGAATAGTCCGGGAATTCAAGCTTTGCCCACGTTTGTGTTTTATGCAGCACGACGAACAGGCGTGTGAGGGAATACGGGAAGGTCATTGTTATGGTGCCTGTAAACAGGAAGAAGAAATTTCGTCTTATAATCAACGCGTGCAACAGGCAATTAACTCATTACAGGCCCAACCCTCATTTGCTATTATGGAAAAGGGATTAAATGGCGACGACCGTTCATGTGTGTTGGTATGGGAAGGAAAATTTTATGGAATGGGTTATATACCTGCTGACATGCAAATTACAGGTCCGGATGAATTAAAAGAACTTGTAACTCCATACAGGGAAAACAGTTTCATTCGCAATCTTGTAAACGGATATGCCGCGCGATTTCCTGCAAAGATCCTTCGTTGGCAGATGGAAAGTTCAGCACAGGCAAATTCCGGAATATTCCACGCCTAATCACTCCATGAAAAATCTTTATGCTTTGGCATATCTGCGAATACCTGTGCTGCTTCAGCGGGTAGTGTGGCGAGTTTTCGCTGAATGGTATCGATCCACGCGCCATCGCAGGTAAGAACGGCTGCAAGGGTTAACTCATCCTTAATGATGTTGTGCTGAATTGTCCACCTTGAATAATCTCTTCTCGCTTTCAACAATTCGAGCTGAACTGTTACTGTATTTGGACCTTGAATTTCCCTTTTGAAAACACATTCTTCGCGGAAGAGAATTGGTCCAATATGTAATTTGGTCATGAGGTCAATGGTCAGTCCATTATTGTGCAGGTAGGCGATGCGACACATCGCGCCCCAGTCATAGTAAACTGAATGCCTGGTGTGAAAGTTAGGATCCAGATCGGCCCAACGGACCTGCACTTCAAAAAAAAATTTTTCCATATTATTTAAGGTGGATAAGCAGCTAAATTAAATGTTAAAGGGTATCTGAATTCAGGCGCCAGCCATTATTTTTGTGCCACAATATAAAATATGAAAAATATCCTTTTTGTAGCAGCCGTAGTTTGCATGGGTGCATCCGTTTATGCGCAACCTGGCAAACCTGTTGCAGCCGCACCCAAACCTGTATTGAGAAACATTAACGACTCAGCCAGTTATGCTGTTGGATTAAGTGTTGCAAATTTTTATAAGCAGCAAGGAATCAAAAACCTTAATTCGGTGTTGGTATCGAGAGCTATTAATGATGTATTTGGTGGGAAGAAAACATTATTCGACGATGCAGTGGCCAACTCCTGCATGAATACATATATGAGCAGGATACAGGAACAAAAATCAAAAGGTGCGATCGACTCTGGTGTTGCATTTCTTAAAAAGAATAAATTAAAGCCTGGTGTGAAGACCACTCCCAGTGGATTGCAATACGAGGTTATCGCCGAAGGCACCGGTCCCAAACCGGTAATTACAGATAGCGTTACCTGTCACTATAGAGGAACATTGCTTGATGGAACTCCATTTGACGATTCATTCAAGCGCGGTCAACCGATCACTTTCTCATTAAGAAGTGTAATTCCAGGCTGGACCGAAGGTTTGCAATTGATGAATACAGGTTCCAAGTATCGCTTCTACGTTCCCTACACCCTCGGCTATGGTTCATTTGACTATGGCCCGATTCCAGGAGGCTCAATGTTGACTTTTGATGTGGAGCTGTTGGAAGTTAAGAAGGGGCCCACTCAATAAGATAAAAGTTAAAAGATAAAAGTGGTAACCGATTGAAATTCCGACCAGATACCACTTTTATCTTTTATCTCATACAAGGTTTGCCTTCATCCGCAAAATCTCATGCCTCGTGCCCAGCACGATTATTTTCATTCCAGGATAGAGAATGATGTCTGCTGGAGGATTTATCTGGAATTTGCCTTCCGCACTTTTGATTCCTATACAGTTCACTCCTGTTCTGTTCCAGTTCATGATCTGGTCGAGTGGTTTTCCTTTTAGTTGTTCCGGCAGTTGCTCATACGAAACAGATTCGATATTTACCGTGGATCCTTCCTCGCCTGAAAGAAAGTCGATAAACTCTACCACATCAGGGTTGGAAATTAGCGTGGCCATATGCGTGCCGCCAATACGATCGGGCATAATCACATTATCCGCACCCGCTTTTTTAAGTTTCGCGATTGAAGAACTATCGGAAGCGCGACTGATGATCTGGAGGTGGGGATTAAGGCCGCGTGCTGAAAGCACGATAAAGAGGTTGTCGGAATCAACCGGCAGTGTAGTGATCAATGCTCTTGCACGGTTTATTCCTGCTGCTATCAGTACGTCATCATCTGTACTGTCACCTTCCAGGTGAAGCAGTCCATCTTCTTCCAGTATGCTCTTGGCCATCAGGGTGTGATTTTTTTCAATCACGATGAATTGTACCTGGTGCGACCTGAGGGTGCGGGCCGCTTCGTGACCGTTTCGACCATAACCACAAATGATTACATGCTTATCCAGTTTTTCGATCTCTTTCATGAGCCGGCGAGTTTTAAAGTATTGATTGATTTCTCCATTTACAACGAATTGGGTGATGCGGGTAACTGCAAATGCAAAGGTGCCCCAGCTTACGATCAGCAGGATGATCGTAAATGCTTTGCCAGCACTGCTCAATGGCACCACTTCACCATAACCAACAGTGGTGATGGAAATGGTGGTCATGAACAAAGCGTCGAGGAAAGATGTTTGTTCAATGATCATATACCCGGCGATGCCACAGACTACGATGATCATCAAAATAAAGAATGGCGCAAATAGACGGTAGCTAGCTCTCTTCAAGATGTTTTGATTTGTATAAATATAGAAAATGATAGGATTTGCCCAATATAAAAAAAGGGGCAGACTAGAAAGTCTACCCCCATTGGTTCAAGTTAAAACCTTGAGCTTTAACGCTTGTTTACTACAATCTTCTCTACACTCTGCTCACCAGTTTGCGGGATTACGATAAGTAAGCTGAATACGCCCGGTGTCAGATTATCAATCTGAATATTGTTGTTAGTAACACCTTTCCATTGCCTGATAGCGCGGCCAGTCATGTCGATCAAAGAAACATCTTTTTGTGAAGTTGCATCTTCAAACACTACTGTTACTTTACCATTAGATGTAGGGTTAGGATATACTACAGTTTTTGTAAGCTGTCCTTCGCCTCGTACGGCACGGATCTCACTGTTTTTAAACTTGCCATCAAGATCTACCTGTTTGATGCGATATTGCGACATACCATTTACCATATTAATATCAGTAAATGTATAGGTCAACAACGCATCACTGTTACCATTAATAGCCTGAGAAGGAACATAGGCAATTTCCTGCCATACTCCGCTGATATTGCGTTCTACAGCAAAGCCATCAGAATTTTGCTCGGAAGAAGTTTCCCATTTCAGAGCTACGGCAGAACGGTTACGATTTGCAGTGAATGATTTGAAATGCACCGGTAAGTTGAGGCAACCATTAGGGATGATAACAACTTTATCAAAACAACCTCTCGCAGTCTGGTACACAATGATCAGGTCGTAAGAAGCCGGGAATATGAATGTTTTGGACGGATCAGCGATAGCGACGTCAGTGAATTTACCAAGCAGACTGTCTGGTCCGTCTAATTTCGTAAGGTCGCCCCTGTTCCAGTACAGGCGAACTTCTACACCGAAATCTGCTATTTCCGAAGCATCACCCGTTACACCAGTAATATCATAAGTCAATGCTGATCTGCCTGGAGTAAACTGGCACTGAAGAACTTCCTGCGCGGTAGTAAGGCTTCCGGTCAATCCTGAAGCACTTCCGTTTGTTGCACCTGGAGTGTGCTTCACAGTGGTAGATGTTTTCTGCCATGAACCGCATTTACCATCACTCGTTCTTGCATAACCATTATCACTACCTGGTTGTGAACCTACATTCTCCATTGCGCCAAGCTCGCTAAAAACAATATCAAAGTCTGTGCAAGTTCCATTCATGTCAACATGAAGGTCACCGGGTAATGGTGTAGCTGTAGTACCTGATAAAAATGCACTACCGGAGCCACCAATAAAACCGTTGTTGAATGCGCCATCTACGAATACGAGTACAATGTAATCTTCACCCTGTCCACCAGAAAGCAGGTTATTGAAGTCGGTGGGAATAGTATTAGATACGTTTGTGTAACCAGATCCATTCACTCTCCATTTTGTCAAACTACCTCCAGTGCTTCCATTTCTGAAAAGTGGATCATTCCAGGAAAAATCCGGGGTTGCGCCAGGAAGAGGAGTGTTTTGAGTGGTAAAGGGGCTGAATGCCGCTGCCACGAAGAAATCTTTAGCGCCAACTGTAAGATTAGGAAGGTCGAGTACATACCATCCGCGGTCGCCACCACCATTGTCGTAGTAGGTTACAATTGTATAGCAGTCTACATTCTGACCTTCGTCGTCAGCGCTGGCATTATACAATTCGATAAACTCTCCGCGAAGTGCCTGATTACCTGGATCCGTGTACAATTCATTGAGTACCGTAAGTTGGCTGTAGCCAACCAGTACAAGGCATAAAATGCCTGTTGTTAGTAAAAACTTTTTCATTGCTTCAAGGTTTTAAATTAAAAAGTGTTGCTTTCGCAACGATATATGATGAACCAACTCATCCACTGTTAAGTGGTGATTCACGGATGGACCTTGCAGGCATTCAGATAGGA